>CAZKVD010000115.1:0-3731 GCA_964556145.1 uncultured Bifidobacterium sp.
CACCATCATCGAAAGCGGCATCGACATGCCGACGGTCAACACCCTCGTCGTCGAACGCGCCGACTTGTTGGGTCTCGGCCAGTTGCACCAGTTGCGCGGACGGGTCGGGCGCAGCGGACAGCGTGCGTACGCGTATTTGTTCCATCCACGCGATCGCGTGCTCACCGAAGACGCCTACGAGCGTCTTCGCGCGATCGGCGAAGCAACCGAACTCGGCAGCGGTTTCAAGATTGCGATGCGCGACCTCGAAATCCGCGGTGCGGGCAACATTCTCGGCGAGGCCCAGAGCGGCCACATCGCCGCGGTCGGCTACGACCTCTATTGCCAGATGGTCACCGAAGTCGTCGCCGAAATGAAGGGCGAACCCATCGACGTACCGTCCGAGCTGAAACTCGACGTCCCCGTGTCGGCATTCCTGCCCGACACGTACGTGCCCACCGAGGACCTGCGTCTCGAGGCCTACCGTCGCCTCGCCGAGGTGAAGACCGAAGAAGAAGTCGCCGACGTACGCACCGAGTGGCTCGACCGCTACGGCCCGATTCCAAAGGAAGCCGAGACACTGTTGGCCGTCGGTGCACTGCGCGCGGCGTGCCACCGATTCGGCATCGAAGAGTTCACCGTCACGATGAACACCGCCCGCGTGACACCCATCGACCTGCGCGCGAGCCAACAGTTGCGCCTCACCCGTCTGGCGCGCGGCACCTTCACCGGCCTGACGTGGCGAGAAAAGGAAAAGCAGCTCGTCATTCCGCTTCCGGCAGCCCAACGTGGAAAGACCATCGACGGCACACAACTCGTCGGCCAGCTCTGCGGACTGCTCGAAGAAATGCTCGGCGACTAAGGTCTCGACGTGCGCACTTTCGCCTCCTCCCGCCTCCGTACCGCTGCTCCCCTCGCCATCGCGGGCCTGCTTGCCCTGTCGGGTTGCGCAACCTTCACCAACAACGGAACTGCCGCATCCATCAACGGACGCGACATTTCGCGCGACACGCTCGAAACCTTCATCGACGAGTTCGCCGCCAGCGACCAATTGCCGCTGACCAACGGCGTGGTTGCAGCCGACGACGCGCGCAACCTTCTCGCGGGCATCATCAAGGCCGACGCCTACCGGTCGTTCCTTGCCGAAGCCGGTTCGCCCCTCACCAAGGCACAGCGCGATGCGGTTCGCGAACAACTCGGTGACCAGAATCTCGGCAACCTGTCGAAGGACCTCGAAGCTCTCGTCGTCGACATCAACGCCGCCACCAAGGCGATCACCGACCTGAAGGCGCCGGCCGATGCAAAGATTGAAAAGCTCTACAACGAGAACCCGTCGCTGACCGGCGCAATGTGCGCCAGCCACATCGTGGTGAAGAAGAAGGAAACCGCCCAGAAGGTGGTGTCGATGCTGTCGAACGGCGCGAAGTTCGCCGATCTCGCCAAGAAGTATTCGATCGAACCGGCGGCAAAGGAATCGGGCGGCGCACTGCAGGGTGAAACCGCCGACGGCAAGTCGAGCCCGTGCATGTCGATCCTCGACTACCAGCAGGGTTTCGATCCGGCCTTCACGCGCGGCGCGCTCGCGGCACGTGCCGGCGTTCCCTACGGTCCGGTCAAGACTTCATTCGGTTGGCACGTGATCCTGCTCGCGCCGTGGGACGACGTGAAGGACGCAGCTCTCGCCATTGTTGCTTCCGACCCGGGCCCGAACCTCGCAACGGGTTGGCTCGCCAACGCCGACATCTCGGTCGACCCCGCCTACGGACGCTGGGATCCGGCGACCGGCACCATCGCGGCGAGCTGACGCGGCACACACAATGCCCACCATCGTCGTCATCGGCCTCGGGCCCGGCGACCCGGGCCTCGTCACCACGGCAACGCTCGGCGAAATATCGCGCGTGCAACGCCGTTTCGTGCGCACGGTGCACCACCCCAGCGCACCTCTCGTACTCGACGCCGCGGGCGGGGCAACCAGCTTCGACGCCTTCTACGACAACGCCGCAACCTTCGACGAGGTCTACGAACGCATTGCTGCGGAACTGATCGACGCAGCACGCAGCAACGGCGAAGTTCTCTATGCAGTGCCGGGTTCACCATTGGTACTCGAACGCAGCGTGCGCATCCTCGCCGAGAACGCCGCGCGCGACGGCATCACGCTGCGAACTCTGCCCGCCGTGTCGTTCCTCGACGCGGTGTGGACCGCACTGAACATCGACCCCGTCGAGGCGGGTGTTCGCCTGGTCGACGGCCACCGCTTCGCCACCGAAGCCGCCGGCGAACGCGGCCCGTTGCTGGTGGCCCACACCCACGCCAACTGGGTTCTCTCCGACGTGAAACTTGCCGCCGAATCCGAACCCGGCGACACCGAGGTGGTGTTGCTCCACCATCTCGGACTTGCCGACGAGCGCATCGTCACCACGACCTGGGCCGAGATCGACCACACGCTCGAAGCCGACCATCTCACGTCGCTCTACATCCCCCATCTGGCCGCACCCGTTGCCGGCGAACTCGTGCGTTGCCACCAGTTGGCGCGAACGTTGCGCGAACAGTGCCCGTGGGACCGCGAACAAACGCACCAGTCGCTCGTTCGCTATCTCATCGAGGAAACGTACGAGGTCGTCGACGCGCTCGAAGCCCTCGACCCGAACGATCCGTCGACCGACGACGCACTGATCGAGGAACTCGGTGACCTTCTGTACCAAGTCGAGTTCCACTCGACGATTGCCGAACAAGAAGGACGCTTCACCATCGCCGATGTGGCACGCACGGTGCACGACAAATTGGTGTCGCGTCACCCGCACGTCTTTGGTGACGTCACCGCCGACACCGCCGAAGCCGTCACCAAGAACTGGGACGCAATCAAGCGTGCCGAGAAGCCCGAGCGCGTCAACGTGTTCGACGGCGTCGTGAAGTCGGGCCCTGCACTTTTGTACGCACAACAACTGCAGAAGAAGGCGGCGAAGGTGGGCTTCGACTGGCCCGACAAGAACGGCCCGCTCGACAAGATCACCGAGGAAACCGCCGAACTACGCGAAGCCATCGCCGAAGGTGACCCCGACACCATCGGCCTCGAACTCGGTGACCTGCTGTTCTCGGTGGTCAACGTGGCGCGCCATTTGTCACTCGATGCGGAATCGGCCTTGCGTGCCGCGGCGGGAAAGTTCCGTTCGCGGTTCGAACACGTTGAAAGCCTGGCTCGGGACCGCGGGATCAACATGGAAACGGCGGGCCTGGAAACCCTCGACGCGCTCTGGGATGAGGCGAAGCGCGGCGGATAGCGTTTCGCCCATGAGTTCGATCGTCAGCGTCATCGGCCGCGAGGTTCTCGACTCGCGGGGCAACCCCACCGTCGAGGTCGAGGTTCATCTCGCCTCCGGTGCAAGCGGCCGCGCGATGGTGCCGAGTGGCGCATCAACCGGTGAACACGAAGCCGTCGAACTGCGCGACGGTGACAAGGCCCGCTATGCGGGCAAGGGCGTTCTCACCGCCGTGAAGAACGTGAACGACGAAATCCAACAGGCGCTGCTCGGACTCGATGCAGTCGACCAGCGCGGCCTCGACCATCTCCTCATCGATCTCGACGGCACCGACAACAAGGGACGCCTCGGCGCCAACGCAATTCTCGGCACGTCACTCGCCGCTGCACGCGCCGCGGCCGACGAACTCGACCTTCCGCTCTTCCGTTCGGTCGGCGGCCCGAACGCCCACGTACTTCCCGTGCCGATGATGAACGTCATCAACGGTGGAGCGCA
>CAZKVD010000115.1:3741-5096 GCA_964556145.1 uncultured Bifidobacterium sp.
TCATGATCATGCCCGTCGGCGCCGCGAGCTTCTCCGAAGCGCTGCGCTGGGGCACCGAGACCTACCACGTTCTGAAAAAGGTGCTCTCTGATCGCGGCCTTGCGACTGCCGTCGGCGACGAAGGTGGATTCGCCCCCAACCTGTCATCGAACGAGGAAGCCATCAAGGTTCTCATCGAAGCCATCGAACGCGCCGGCCGCACACCGGGCGAAGACATCGCCATCGCGCTCGACCCCGCGATGAGCGAACTCTTCCGCGACGGCAAGTACCACCTTTCGGGCGAGGGCAAGGTTCTCTCCTCGGGCGAACTCGCCGACTGGTGGACCGGCCTCGTCGACAAATATCCCATCGTGTCGATCGAAGATGGCATGGCTGAAGACGACTGGGACGGCTGGGCCACCCTGTCGGCAAAGGTCGGCTCGCGCGTGCAACTCGTTGGCGACGACCTGTTCGTCACCAACGCACGACGTCTGCGCATGGGCATCGACCGCAACGTTGCCAACAGCGTGCTGATCAAGGTCAACCAAATTGGTTCGCTCACCGAAACCCTCGACACGGTCGAGCTCGCCACGCGCCACTCGTACACAAGTGTGATGAGCCACCGCAGCGGCGAAACCGAGGACTCGACAATTGCCGACCTCGCCGTGGCAACGAACTGCGGACAGATCAAAACCGGTGCACCCGCACGCAGCGATCGCGTGGCGAAGTACAACCAGCTCTTGCGCATCGAGGAAATGCTCGGCGACACGGCCGCTTATCTCGGACGCGCGGCGCTGGCGCCACGCAAATAAACACGGACGCACGGCGCTGGCGCCACGCAAATAAACCCCTTGCCACGCGGGGGCGGCTCCGAGCCGCCAGAATGGAGGGGTGAACTCCCGCTCGCTCACCCGTGAACTCACGCGGCCCGTGCCGCGCGACTCGCGGTTGTTCCAGCGGCGCAGCACCCGCATGCTCGTCCTGTCGGCCGGCATCGGCTTGGCGGTCATCGTTGGACTCGTTCTCTTCGCGTTTCCCATCAACGACTACCTCAGCCAGCGCAAGGCCATCACCCGCACCGAGGCCGAATTTGCCGCCCTCGAAGACGCCAACGAGCAGATCCAGGGCGACATCCAGCGCCTTGAAACCCCGGCTGGCGTGAAAGAAGCCGCCCGCCGCGAACTCGGCTATCTGATGCCGGGCGAGCGCCGTCTGGCACTGCTCGACCTGCCCGCCGTCAGCGGCAACCTTCCCGCCACCTGGCCCTACAACATGGTCGGTGCGATCCTCAATGTTCGTGCCGCCTCGGCCGCCGCCAACCGCCCCGGGACGCTTGGCCCGCTGCAGGCGAATCCATAAAGTCCGCTGCAGGCGAA
>CAZKVD010000116.1:0-4950 GCA_964556145.1 uncultured Bifidobacterium sp.
CCGGTCGTGGTCTCGGGCGAGCCGAACATCACGCCGATCTTCTCGCGCAGCTGGTTGATGAAGATCACGATGCACTCGCTCTTGGCGATGGCGCCGGTGAGCTTGCGCAGCGCCTGGCTCATGAGGCGGGCCTGCAGGCCGACGTGGCTGTCGCCCATCTCGCCTTCAATTTCGGCACGCGGCGTGAGGGCCGCCACCGAGTCGATGACCACGACGTCGAGTGCGCCCGAGCGGATGAGCATGTCGGCGATTTCGAGGGCCTGTTCACCCGTATCGGGCTGCGAGATGAGCAGCTGATCGATGTCGACACCGATCGAACGCGCATAGATGGGATCCATTGCGTGTTCGGCGTCGATGTAGGCACAGATGCCGCCGTTGCGCTGCGCCTCGGCCACCACGTGCATGGCGAGCGTCGACTTACCCGAGGATTCAGGACCGTAGATTTCGACCACGCGACCGCGGGGCAGGCCGCCCACGCCGAGCGCAATGTCGAGCGGGATGGCGCCGGTGCTGATGCTTTCGATCGCCATGCCGGTCTTTTCGCCCATCCGCATGATGGAGCCCTTGCCGAACTGCTTGTCGATTTGGGCGAGGGCCGCGTCGAGGGCCTTGTCACGATCGTTCGAATTGTGCGAATTGTTGACGATGTCGTTGGAACGGTTGCTGGATGCGCTGGCCATGGTGTTTCCCTGGATCTTCCTGTGTTCAGTTGTGGCTGGAAATGCTGGTGGAACGGCCCCGAGGGGCGATGTCTTCGCTTCTTGACTTCAATGTGTGCGGCAACCTACGGCGAGGGTGTCACACGGAACTGTTCGAACGACAGAACTGTAGTTACGAACAGGTGTTCGGGTCAAGCATTTCCGCTCAGGGACGCGGCAGGGCGGCACCGCTGGCCACCGCGGCAGCAGCATCAGCCAGTTCATCTGGCTCGGGGGCCCGCATGAAAAGGTCGACCGCGAGCCAGATGCTGTAGGTCATCGGGAAGATGATGAAGGGCATCAGCACGGCAATGCACACAATCAGCGCGAAGATCGGAACCACCGCAACGTCGGGGTACGACAGCGCGACCCCGATGCCCATCGTGACGAGCATCGTGCCGAACGTGAGGATGACATTGACGGTCATCGACCCGAGTTCGAAACCCTCGAGCTTTCGCTCCCACAACAGCCCACAGGTGTGGCATCGCTCGTCGCGCTTGAACCATCCGTTGAAGAACGCACCCTTGCCACCGCAAAGTGGACAACGGCGAACCGCACCGCGCATCAGCATTCGCAACAATCCGGGGCGGGTCAACTCTGCCATACCCCCGAGGGTACCAAACCACCACCGAGCCGATCGGCTCGATTCATGCGGATCAGCGTGTGAGATCCGACACGAAGTCGGAAAATACTTCGGCGTAGAACATCGCGTCGGCTTCCGAATGCATCATCGAAATCAACCACTGCTCGTCGAGACCCGGCGGCAACAGGACTCCCCTGTTGATGCCGTGGATCCACTGGGCGAATGCGAGGTCGAAGTCGGTCGCCTTGTAATCGCGGTAGTTGCGAACCCGCGATGTCGCCCACGTGATGCAGCCCTTTGCGCCGAATTGCACCGTGTGCGCCGGCAGGCTTGCATCGTCGATGATCGACTGACACTCCGTGAGCAAACGTGCGTTGCGCGCAATGACATCGTCGGTGGCCTCGGGTGTGCACACCTGCGACAACACCGCATGCGATGCCGCCATCACGAGCGGATTGCCGTTGTAAGTACCGAGGTGAACGACCTTGCCCTGTGTGATGACGTCCATGTACTCGGCCTTGCCACCGAACGCCCCGACGGGAAAACCTCCGCCGATGCTCTTGGCAAGCGCAACGAGATCGGGCTGCACGCCGAGCACACCGGTTGCTCCGGCCCAACCCGCAGTGATACCGGTTTTCACCTCGTCGAAAATCAACAACGTGCCGTGACGCTGGGTGATTTCACGCACCTGCTGCAAGTAGCCGTCTAGCGGCATACAAATGCCGATGTTCTCCATCACCGGCTCGACGATGAAACATGCAACGTCGTTGTTCGCCAGCGCGCGCTCGAGAGCTGCCGCGTCGTTGTAGGGCACCACGATGGTGTCGCCCAGAACCGCCTTGGTGACACCCGCGGTTGACGGAACGGCGATCGGCGCATCGGCGGGTCCCGCCTTGTCGAGCGGTGGCTTCATCGAGATCATCACTTCGTCGTGATGGCCGTGGTAGCCGCCCTCAACCTTGACGATCTTGTCGCGTCCGGTCACGCCACGCGCCACACGAATCGCATCCATCGTGGCTTCGGTTCCCGAGTTGGTGAATCTCCACATCGGCAGGCCATATCGCTGGCCCAGCAGTTCGGCGACGTCGGCGTTCATCTCGCACGGCGTCACGAACAACGTGCCATGATCGAGTTGCGCCTCGACGGCCGCACGCACCGCGGGATTGCCGTGGCCCGAGAAAAGCGCACCGAAGCCCATGTCGAAGTCGACGTATCGATTGCCGTCGACGTCTTCCATGTAGGCGCCTTCTGACCGGCGCACAACAATCGGGTACGGGTCGTAGGCCTGGAAGCTGGAGGGAACCCCCAACGGCAGGACCTTGCGCGCTCGTGCGTTGGCTCGCTGCGAGCCAGCCGTGCGCTGTGCGTACACCTGCAACTCGGCTGCGGTGATTTCCTTTGCTCGTTCTACGAGCTTGGCGTGGCCGGGACTAACCCGAGCCTGGGATTGCAACGTGGAATTCGTCGCGTTCATATCGTTCTCCGATGGATTCCTCAGTTGCAAGGCTACCACGCCAAGGATCGGCGCGCTTTCACCAGCGCAGGGTACGAATCACCCCAATTCCGGCCCCGGAACGGTGCGTTATTCGTAGTAGTCGGGCCGTTGGTTCGCCGGAAGCGGGCGCAAACGTGGGTAGTACGGGTGACGCAGAGGGTCGCCGGGCTTCAACTGCAACTGCAGACCCGGAGTTCGCGGGGCGGTCGGGCGGGTTGGCGGTCGCGAGGCGAAGACAACGTCCTCGCCAAAGACACGAATCGACAGCGTCCGGCGCTTGCGACCCTGACTCGTCGGCCCTCCCCCATGGAGCACACCGGGGTGGAACACGATGACATCCCCGGGCGTGATGTCCCATGACCTGATGTCCCACCGGGAACGATCACCCTCGATGTCGGGCAGCCGCGGGAAACCCTCGCCGTAGAACGGCAGCGTTGGGTCTTCTCCCGCGCGGGGCGGGTCGAATCCGTCGTACAAGGGACCGCGATGCGAGCCCGCCACGTACTCGAGACATTCATGTTGGGGAACCGGGTCGATCGTGATCCACATCGACGCCAGCTGCGTACCTTCAACCGGCCAATACGTGAGATCTTGGTGCCAGGGCGTTCGCTTGCAGTTTCCCGCGTCCTTCACGAACACGTGGTCGAAGAGCAGCCACACGCGCGGCGAATCAATGAGCCGACCCAAAATGTCGGCGATCGGCGAGTCGTACACGAGGCGTTGGAACTCGGGCGTGATCTCCCAGTTGCGGACCGTGTCGATGAACGCCCCATCCTCACCCGCAAAGAAGGTTTGCTTGCGACTCGAGTTGCCCATGATGCGACTGATGCCCATTTCGACCAGCTGCAACCACAACGGGTGAATCAACTGCTCGAAGAACACCACTCCGTCCTCGCGAAACGCACTCACCGCCTCGGGCGTGACCCGCGATTCCCAATCGACCTCGTGCGCGTCCATCTCAACCCCCCGCCTCACACCGTAGTGACCGCAAGGTTGGCGATTTCTCCCCCATCTGGCACACTTCGGAGTCTTGGTGGGCGTAGCTCAGCCTGGTTAGAGCGTCAGGTTGTGGCCCTGAAGGCCGGGGGTTCAAGTCCCCTCGCTCACCCCAAACGAGAACCCGATCGGCGCTTCGCCGGTCGGGTTCTCTGCTTTCGGGAGAAAACACTCACCGTTTACTTTCTTGGTTTTCCGCTCACGTGTCGTATAGTTCTCGCGTCGCGCCTCTAGCTCAACGGCAGAGCAACGGACTCTTAATCCGCAGGTTCTGGGTTCGAATCCCAGGGGGCGCACTTTTGCGCTATCGCGAACGCACGACGACAGTGGTGCCGATGTAATCCCACACCGCTTGTCGGCGGGGCGTGGCCCACAGCATGACCAGCGACGCGACAGTCACAATGCCGGCCACCGAGCCGACAACCCACTTGCCGAGCACTTCGCGCATGACCATCTGCTTCATCGACGCCGGAGCACCGGTAGTTGCATCGATGACGGTCATCCCCAACATTTTCTTTGCGGGCGACGTCGACTGCTTCCACAACACGATGCTCCAGATGAGCCAGCCGATGAACAACGTGACCGTCATGAGGAGAGCGTCGAGAAGAGCCGCCCCGACGCGCGATCCGGCCGATGCGAGCTGACCCGTCGGCCGAATACCAATGATCGGGCCCCCTGGCGGCGGTGGCGGCGTTGTTGGTGGCGGTGGTGGCGGGAGGTTCATCGACATGGTCGGAACGTAGTCGGGAACCGGACTACTTGTTGGCGACCGCCACCTTGACGTCGGCGGGGACGTCGGGCGCGATGGGTGCTCCGGCAAAGAGACTTTCCAACCACGATGCCACGGCGTTGCGGATTGCAGGGAACGTTTCCGTGACCGGACGCGCCGGTGGCACACATCCGTCTTCACCGAGCGTGCGCATTTGCGGCTGCATCTCGAGCAATCGCTCGAGACCCGATGCGATGGCGACGCCGATGATGCCGAGACCGTTACCGAAGGTGCACAGATCGTCGAAGCCGTTGTGGCCGACGCCGTCGATGTTCCAGTAGAGCGACGGTGATGGAGCAGCCTTGTGAGCGTCGGCGGTACGTGACGGCGGAACGATGTTGTCGACCGAGCCTGCAAGAAAGAACGACGGCTTCGCGGGCATCGATGACTCCCCCGCAGCACCGAGTCG
>CAZKVD010000117.1:0-4902 GCA_964556145.1 uncultured Bifidobacterium sp.
GCCGGCCGGCGGACAGGTCGAAATCGAAGCCTGGGCGTACAAGCCGCTACGGTGATCCCCATGCCGGGCGCAATCCTCATCGTTCTCGCACTCCTCGCGTTCCCGATCATCGTCGGGTTGTCCACCGCCGCCATCGCGGGTGTCCTCGGGCATCTGCTGTGGAAGGACGGCGAAGCACGTCACGCCGACAGCGAACTGCTCGACTTGAACGTCTGACCGTGTCGCGCGCCGATCTTCTGGTGCGCAATGCGCGTCTTGTCGCCACCGTCGACGCGCAGCGTCGTGAAATTCCCGGTGGTTGGGTTGCCGTGACCGATGGATTCGTCTCGGCACTCGGGGCATCAACCGATCCTGCTCCCGACGCTGCGTCCGTCGTCGATGCAACCGACTGTCTGGTCACTCCGGGGCTGATCAACACCCACCATCACCTGTACCAGAACCTGACTCGCGCGTATCCGCCGATGACGAATGCAGCGCTATTCGGTTGGTTGAAGACGCTGTATCCGCTGTGGGCGGCGATCGACGAAGAGGCCGTGCACGTCAGTGCCTGGGTGGGTCTCGCCGAGTTGGCGCTGTCGGGCTGCACAACGTCGACCGACCATCTCTATCTGTACCCGCGCGGTGCCGGCGATCTCCTCGGTGCCGAAATTGCTGCGGCGCGCGATCTGGGGGTGCGTTTCCATCCGACTCGCGGGTCGATGTCGCTGTCGGAAAAGGACGGTGGTCTGCCACCCGATCACGTCGTTCAAGACGACGACACGATCCTTGCCCAGTCGGCCGAGGCGGTTGCGAAGTACCACGACCGATCACACGGTGCGATGGTGCGCGTCGCGTTGGCGCCATGTTCACCCTTCAGTGTCACCGAGGACCTGATGCGCCGGTCCGCCGAGTTGGCCGAGTCACTCGACGTTCGTTTGCACACGCACTTTGCGGAAAACAGTGAGGACGATGACTTCTCGGTGGCGACCTTCGGCTGCCGGCCAACCGAGTACCTCGAGCGCACGGGTTGGTGCACCGACCGTACGTGGGTGGCGCACTGTGTCATGCCGAACCACGACGAGGTGCAACGTCTCGGCCGGGCCGGAATCGGTGCTGCACACTGCCCGAGCAGCAACATGATTCTTGCGTCGGGCATCGCGCCGGTGGTCGACCTTCGTGCCGCGGGTGTGCACGTTGGCCTTGGTGTCGATGGCTCGGCGTCGGCCGACAGCGCCTCGTTGTGGTTGGAGGCCCGACAGGCGATGTTGCTTGCCAAGTTGCGCAACGGCGCCGATGCCGGCACCGCACGCATGGCACTCGAGTGCGCAACCGTCGGCGGTGCGGGATGTCTCGGCCGTACCGGGGAAATCGGTGAGCTCAGTATCGGTGCCGTCGGGGACATCGCTGTCTGGTCGTTGACGGGACCGTCGTTTGCCGGTGCAGTCGCCGACCCCATCGAGGCATGGTTGCGTTGCGGACCGGTTGCGGCTCGCGACACCATTGTCCATGGTCGGCCCGTCGTGCGCGGCGGCCTGCTTGTGAGCAATCGCATCGATGAGATGCTGCGTCTCCACGACACGATCTCGCGTCGTATCCAGAAAATCGCCGAGTGAACGCGTTTCTCGTCAGCTTCGGCGTCATCTTCGTCGCCGAACTCGGGGACAAGAGCCAACTGATGGCGCTTGCGTTTGCCACTCGCTACAAGCCACTGCCCGTTCTCGTTGCGATCACTCTCGCAACCGCAGTCGTGCACCTCGCGTCGGTTGCCATTGGTGCGGTTCTCGGTGCTGCACTGCCGACACGGCCCATCAATGCAATCGCCGCGGTTGCCTTTGTGGCATTCGGATTGTGGACCCTGCGGGGCGACGAACTGAGCGCAGCCGACGAAGAACGTGCACGACAAACGACGCGCAACGTGATCGTCACGGTTGGCACCGTGTTCTTTCTCGCCGAGTTGGGCGACAAGACGATGCTGGCCACAGTGACGTTGGCGACGCGCGAGGGTGTCGTCGGTACGTGGCTCGGTTCGACACTCGGCATGGTTGTGGCCGACGCGCTGGCAATCGTCGTCGGGCGTGCCCTTGGTGCGCGATTGCCCGAGCGTGGAATCAGGATCGGCGCGGCCGTTGCATTTTTTGTGTTTGCGGCGCTGCTCGGCGTCGAGGCATTGAACGGTTGATCAGCCGTTCCAACGTGACTGGCCGAAGCGGTAGCCGACGCTGCGCACCGTTTGGATGAGATTGGCGTGCTCTTCGCCCAACTTCGCGCGTAGGCGTCGGATGTGGACGTCGACCGTGCGTGCACCGCCGTAGTACTCGTAACCCCATACGCGCGACAGCAGCATTTCGCGCGTGAACACCTTGCCCGGATTCTGCGCGAGGAACTTGAGCAGTTCGTACTCCATGTACGTGAGATCAAGGGAGTGGCCTTCGAATGTTGCTTGATACGTCTCGAGGTTGAGAACGAGGCCTCCGTACTCGATGAGCTCGGCGCGAACGACTGCGCCTTCGGAGTAGGTCAGATGGCGCAACCGCGCCTCGAGCTCGCGTGGGTGGAACGGCGTGAGACAGAAGTCGTCGAAGATGTCGTCGCGCATCTCGAGCTGGCCGAGTTCGGCGCCGGAGATGAGAAGGAGAATCGGAGACGGTGTGGCATCGCGACGGCGCAATGCCCGACAAAAGGCCCACGCACCCTCCGAGCTCTGGTCAATTGTGACCACTGCACCCGCCCAGCCACCGGCGGGTTCGTGTTCGAGGGCCTCTTCGGGGGAAGCGACGGCTTTCCAGCGGTAGCCGGCGAGGTCGAGGGTGCGCGCGAGGTCGGCAGCAGGCGGGTCGGGCCAGACGACGAGGAAATCGGGCGACGACGCAGCCATGTGACTAGAGCGACCTCAGGTAACGGTTGATCTCGAACGGGGTGACCTGGGTTTTGTAGCCGCGCCACTCGTTTCGCTTGTTGCGCAGGAACCACTCGAAGATGTGTTCACCGAGGGCATCGTGCACCAGCTCGGACCGCTCCATCAGGTTCAACGCATCGGACAGCGACTGCGGAAGTTGTTCAATGCCGAGTTTGGCGAGTGCGGCGTCGTCCATTTCGAAAAGATTCGCATCGGCCTCGACGGGGAGTTCGTAGCCCTCGGCGACGCCCTTCAGTCCCGCTGCGAGCAGAACCGAAAACGCGAGATACGGATTTGCTGCAGGGTCGGGCGACCGGTATTCGATACGCGTGGCGAAGGGGTTGCCCTTCTTCGGCACGGGAACGCGAATGAGGCCACTGCGGTTGTTGCGTGCCCACGAGATGTGAACGGGTGCCTCGAAGCCCGGAACAAGCCGCTTGTAGCTGTTGACGTTCTGGTTCGTGACCGCGGTGATTTCGGCCGCGTGGCGCAACAGGCCCGCCATGAACGACTTGGCGGTGGCCGACAGGTTGTACGCGTCGTCCTCGTCGAAGAATGCGTTGTCGCTGCCACGGAAGAGGGAGAGGTGAAGGTGCATGCCCGAGCCCTGCACTCCTTCGAGTGGCTTGGGCATGAAAGTCGCGTGTACGCCGTGGGCCGCGGCGACTTCCTTCACTGCAAGGCGGAACGTCATGATGCCATCGGCCATTGTGAGTGCGTCGGTGTGGCGCAGATCGATTTCGTGCTGGCTCGGAGCATCTTCGTGGAAGCTGTACTCGACCGGGATGCCCATGGTCTCGAGCGTGCGAATGGTTTCTTTGCGCAACGACGTGGCGATGTCGGAGGTGGTGAGGTCGAAGAAGCCACCTTCGTCGAGCGGCTGGGGTGCTTCACCCGGCTTCGGCGGAGCGAAGTAGAAGTACTCGATGTCGGGGGCGACGTAGAACGAGAAGCCCTGTTCGACTGCTGCGTCGAGGTTGCGACGCAGCACCTGGCGTGGGTCGCCGTCGAATGGCGTCGTGTCGAGATTGTGGATGTTGCAGAACACCCGCGCTTCGGTGCCCTTCGGGTCGGCCCAGGGAAGAACCTCGAAAGTGTTCGGATCGGGAATTGCAAGGACGTCGGCTTCCTGCACACGGCTGAAGCCTTCGATGGATGAACCGTCGAAGGTCATTCCGTCGACGAGTGCATTCTCGAGCTCGGCCGGGCTGATGGCGAAAGACTTCAGGTTGCCGAGAATGTCGGTGAACCACAGTCGCACGAGGCGCACCCCGCGTTCTTCGACGGTGCGCAGGACGTAGTCACGCTGCTGGTCTTGCTGTTCGAGCATCTCGCTCATCTCCCAAGTCTGCCGTTGGATGTCGGAATTCGGTCGGCCGGAAAGCGAACCGGGGGCCCGAAGGCCCCCGGAACACAGGATTTTGGATACGTCTCGCGGATGCGAATCAGGCGCCGCAGACCGTCTCGAGGATGAGACGGGTGACGGTGTAAGGATCGCAGTTGGCGTTCGGGCGACGGTCCTCGGCGTAGCCCTTGCCGTCGCGGGCGACGGTCCACGGGATGCGGATCGAGGCGCCACGGTGCGAAACGCCGTAGCTGAACTTGTTCCACGGTGCAGTCTCGTGCTTGCCGGTGAGGCGGCTCTGGATGTCGTGGCCGTAGTTCTCGACGTGCTCCATGACGCGCGTTCCGATGGGCTCGCATGCGGCGGAGAGCGCCTTCATGTCGGTGTCCTCACGCATTGCCTTCGTGGAGAAGTTGGTGTGTGCGCCCGCACCGTTCCAGTCGCCCTTTTGGGGCTTGGCGGCGAGGGAGATGACGACGTCGTAATCCTCGGCGATGCGGTCGAGCAGCCAGCGTGCGACGGTGAGGTGGTCGGACACGGTGATTGCATCGGCTGCGCCGATTTGGAACTCCCACTGTCCGGGCATCACTTCGGCGTTCGTGCCTTCGATGAGAAGACCCGCCTCCATGCATGCCTCGGTGTGCTCTTCGATGATCTGACGACCAACGACGCGACCCGCGCC
>CAZKVD010000118.1:0-4896 GCA_964556145.1 uncultured Bifidobacterium sp.
GCTTGGCAAACTCCTGGGACATTTCTTTGCCCAAACGTTCAACCGCAGCGTTGACTCCACCTCGCACCTCGGCCAACTCGCCCTTCAGCTCATCACGCAGACCAGCCATCTCGCCCTTCAACTCAACACGAAGTTCGGACATTTGCGTCGAGAACTCGCCACGCAAGTCAGACATCTTCTGAGTGAGTTCGCCCTTAAGGTCTGACATCTTCAAATCAAACTCGCTGCGCAACAACTGGCCTTGCGTGGCCACGTCGGTTTTGGTGGCCAGTTCGCTCCAGCCTTCCGGCGGCAAGTGCTCCATGATGATGTCTGCCACCTCCACTCCATGTGTCGCAGCAAACGCTTGTGCCATTTGCCGACGATTTCCTTCGCGTGGTGTCACGGTAACCAACTTTCTCGAATGCGAACACACCTATGTGTGCATCACATCGAGAAAGCGAGCAGAAATTTTTCGAACTGCTACAACGTGCGCCGAGAAGTGCTACAAAACGCGCCGAGAAAACAAAACCGCAACAATTCGCGCGAGCGTCACGCGCTCGGCAGCGCGGCAGCAACCCAGTCGTTAAGTTCGCTCACGCTTGCTTCACCGCTGCGACGCGCCAACACAGTGCCGTCGGCATCGAGCAGCACCAAGCCGGGATAACCGCCAACACCCATCGCGATTGCAGCCTGCTGATCTTCGCTGTCGGCCATCGCGGCCCACGGCCACTCCATGGCGACGAGCCACTGCGATGGCGGCCAGTTCGGCTGGTCATCGCGAGATCCGGTGGCGATACCGATCACTTCAAGCGAGTCGGGCATCTGGTCCGATTCTTTCCACTCGATCAAACGCGGAATCTCGGCGTTGCAGTGCGGGCACCAGTGTGCAAGAAACACCAACAGCACGGGCTTGCCGTCTGCCTTCACCTGCATCGGCGTGCCATCGAAACCAAAACCACTGAGAACCGGTGCGGCCGTACCAACGGCGGGGTCGGCACCGGGAGCCGGAACCGACTCTTCCAGCATCGGCAACGCTTCGCCGTCGAATGTGACGGGCTGGTACTCGCCCGCGGTGCCGCCGGCAGCATCACCCTCGGTACCGTCCGTCGCGCTGGTCACTTGCGATCCGGTGCCGTCATTCGTCGACCCACCGTCGTCGGACCCACCACCGACGATCGCAATCGCGGCGATCACCACCAACACCAATGCAAGCCCTGCGACGATCCACTTCGTCGGCGACGTCTTGGCGGCCTTCGGGTTTGTGTTCTCAGCGTTCATGGGGTCCACGATATGTCGTCGTCAGCAAAATGATGATGCTGACGTACCCGCACAACGCCATGAACGGCAGCGTGACGAATCCGAATTCGCGGAACCAGATCGTGGTGCACGGCACATCGAGCGAACAGACGTTGCTCTCCCACGTGGGGTTCCACTCCAAGAGATAGTGGTAGGTCGACACAACACTCCCAAGGGCCGCCAGCACCACCGCATACGGGGTGATCTCGCGCTGCGACACAAACGCACCCGCACCACCGGCAACCCCATCACCACCAGCGCGGCGCGCCGTCCACCAGCGCCGCACCAGTGCCACGCCCAGCAAAACTGCCAGCGGGTACATCATCGTGCGCTGGTACCAACAAAGCTTGCAGGGGTTGTAGTTCGCCGCCTCGCTGAACCACAGGCTGCCGAACATCGCAAAGCCCGCCACCATGAATGCCAACGGCAGTGCCACCGGCCGGAACGCCGTGACGAAATTCGCCGCGCCGGTAGAACGGCCCGCGGCCAGCCGCGCAACCAGCAACACCAACGTGCCACCGGCCGCGAACAGGGCCAGCAACGCCGACAACAACTGCATCGTTTCGGTATCCATCCGCCCCCAGTCTTGCCGTCACTTCGTCGAATGCGGTGGCAGGATGGTTCCCGTGTCCGACACCGCCCCCTCCGCGGCGCCACCCCCCACCACGGGAGTTTCCGCCCTGCGCGACATGCGCTCGGCACGTCGGCGCCGCCGCGTGCAGGAAACCGAATGGTTCGAGGCCCTGTATCGCGTGTATCTCGCCGCCATTGTCATCGGCGGCAGCGTGCTTTTCATCTCTGGCGTCTTTGAAGATTCCGTTGCATCAACCAACGACATCACCGATGTCACCGCCCACGGCCCGAACATCCTGGGGATCGTCGTCGCCATTGCCCTGTTCCTCGGCGCACGCAGCGGTGCCAGCGGCGGCCCGATAGCCGTCGAAGACGCCGAGGTGCGTCACGTGCTTCTCGCCCCCGTCGCAATCCGCGATGCACTGCGCAAGCCCGCCATCCAACGACTCCGCGCCGCAGCTTTCGCCGGTGCACTTGCCGGCGCCGCGGCTGGACAGCTTGCCGCACGTCGCCTGCCCGGTTCACTTGGCGCGTGGGCGTTCTACGGCGCCATCTACGGCGCATGTGTTGGTTTGGTGTGGGTTGGCGCGGCACTCCTTGTTCACGGCCTGCACATTCACCCCACCCTCGCCACGCTCATGCCGTCGGCGCTGTTGTTCTGGCAGGTCGGCGTCACCGTTGCCGACACCACCGCACCCGGGCCCTTCGACGCCTTCGGCAGCATGGCGCTGTGGGCACTGCACATCGAAGCCATCGACCTCATCGCCGTCGGAATCACGGCAATCACCGCAACCGCAGGCATCTTCGTCGTCGGCAAGTTGTCACTCGAAGCCCTGGCCCGCCGCAGCAACCTCGTCGCACAGTTGCGCTTTGCCGTCACGCTGCAAGACATCCGCACCGTCATGTTGCTGCGCCGCCAACTCAGCCAAGAACAAATGCGCCCCGCTCCGTGGATCACACTCAAGCGCCGCGGAAAACTTCCACCCGTCGTGCGACGCGGCGTACACAGCTTCCTCAAGTTCCCTGCGCGTCGTTACGCGCGCATGAAACTGGTGGTCGTCCTCGCCGCCGTCGCCCAGGTCGCCGCCTACCGCGGCACCACACCGGCGGTCGTCGCCAGCGGATTGTGTCTCTTCGTCTTCGGACTCGAATTGGTCGAACCCCTGTCGCAGGAAGTCGACAAGCCCGAACGCACCGATTCGCTGCCCGTCGAACGTGGTGCGTTGATGTTGCGCCACCTCATCGTCCCCGCCGTCATGCTGGTTCCCTTCAGCATCGTGGCGATCATCACCGCGGCAATCTTCGAAAACGACGGCGCCGCCGTCGCCACCGCTGCGATCCTTGCGCCATTCGCACTCGCCGCCGGCATGGCCGGTGCTGTCATCAATGCAGTGAAGGGTGCACCCGACCCGCTGGGCGACAACGCAAAGTCACTCTTCATGCCACCCGAAGTTGCCGGCATGACCACGATGACCCGCGCCGTGTGGCCCGTTGTCGTCGCCACGCTCGGCAGCCTTCCCGTCATCGCCGTGCGCGAAGCCGTCGATGCCGGCAACCATCCCGTCGCAGCCGCGTTCCGCATGTGCATCGGCGTCGCACTGCTGCTGTTCCTTGTCACCGGATGGGTGCGCCAGCGCGATGCGATTCGCCGCTGGTGGAAGAAGTCGATCGAAGAAAGCCAACAATCACGAAAGACGAGCGTGTCGCGATGAGCCGTCACCCCAAGCCACCCAGCCAGCGCAACAAAGACGCAGCGAACGACACCGGCACAAACGAAACACCCAACAGCAGACCCGACACCTCGCACCTGCCTCCCGCAGCAGTCGAGGCTTTCGCCATCGAAAAGGACTACGGCGACGCGCCTGCACTGCACCCGCTGAACCTGCGCATCGAACACGGCCAAACCGTCGCGCTGCTCGGCCACAACGGTTCGGGCAAGACCACATTCATCCGCATGGCCGCGGGCCTGCTCGATCCCACCGCGGGCCGCGTCACCATCGACGGACACGAACCGTCAAGCCTCGAGGCACGAGCGCTCACCAGTTACCTCGCCGACACACCCGTGTTCTACGACGACTTGTCGGTGTGGGAACACCTCGAATACGTCGCACGCATGCACGGCGTCACCGACTGGGAACAACACGCCGCCGACCTTCTCGACCACCTCGGTCTCTACGCCCGCGCCGAGGAACTGCCGCAGCGCTTCTCGCGCGGCCTTCGTCAGAAAGCCGCGATCGCGATCGCCTTCATCCGCCCCTTCGAACTCCTGCTCGTCGACGAACCCTTCGTTGGTCTCGACGCCGCCGGCAAGGAAGCCCTCCTCGCCCTGTTCGACCAGGCCGCGGCCGACGGCGCAACACTTGTCGTGGCCACACACGAGCTCAGCTTCGTCAACCGAGTGCAGCGCATCGTTGCCCTGCGCGACGGCCAGCTGATTCACGACGGCCCGGCCGCCGACACCGACATCGATGCCCTCGTACGAACTGACGCCGTCGGCTAGCCGCGGGTAGCCTCACCCCATGCTCGAATACGCCGCGCTCACCAGCGCCGACCCCTCCGAATTGGCCCGCCTGATGACCGAACGCTCGGCCCAGGGCTGGGAGATCCTCCAGATCGTCTCCACCGGCTCGCAGGTCACCGCGTTCGTGCGCCGCGCAGCCATCACCGGCACCATCAACGCGACCGCCAACCCCACCCCCGTCGCCGCCAACCCCACGCCGGCCCCGGCCGCGAACGTCAACCCGGTCAGCCAGCCCGCCGCCACGGCAGCCTCGAGCAACCCCATCACCTACGGCTCGGCCACCGGAACCACAGCCACCTCCAGCAGTGTCGGCGACGCCGTCGCCCCCGCCGCCTGGTACCCCGATCCATCGGGCCGCTTCGAGCTGCGTTACTGGAACGGTTCGGCCTGGACCGAGCACGTGTCGCGCAACGGCCAGCAGTTCACCGACCCGCCCGTCGCCTGAACCCCGCGGCCCCGAACACACCCACGCCCATGCGCATCACGCCCATCGGCCACGCAGGCATGCTCATCGACACCAAGGG
>CAZKVD010000119.1:0-4853 GCA_964556145.1 uncultured Bifidobacterium sp.
ATGCGGGCAACGATTTCGTCTTGGCTGACGACCTTTGAATTGCTCCAGCCCTGCTCGGCATCAAGGGGCATGAATTCGATGAAGCGCACTTCGAGACCGTTGTCGCGTCCGAAGCGCGCGAGATCGACGATCTCGTCGTCGTTGGCGCCGCGTTCCACGACGGCGTTGATCTTGACGGGGTTGAAGCCGGCCTTTTTTGCAGCATCGATTCCGCTGAGCACGTTGTCGAGCTCGTCGCGGCGCGTCATGGCGAGGAAGCGGTCGCGCTTGAGAGTGTCGAGACTGATGTTGATGCGGTTGATGCCGGCGGCGAACAGTTCGTCGGCGACGTTGCGCAGCGTCGAGCCGTTGGTGGTGATGGCGATGTCGGGGGCTTGTCCGTTGGCGCGGTGAAGTTGCGCAAGCTTGTCGACGAGAACGGGCAGGTGCGCACGAACGGTGGGCTCTCCCCCGGTGAGGCGGATGCCGTCGACGTCGAAGCGTTCGACGCAGATGCGAGCGAAGCGCTGGATTTCCTCGAAGGTGAGAACGTCGGCGCGGTCGAGCCACTTCATTCCCTCTTCGGGCATGCAGTAGGTGCAGCGGAAGTTGCAGCGATCGGTGACGGAGATGCGCAGGTCGCGCACGGTGCGACCGAAGGGGTCGATCAACGCCTCCGGTGCGGTCATGTCAGAAGGATAGGAGCAGTGCTGCCAGCGTGTCACCGGGCGCGACGGAGTTTCCGTCGGGAAGGATGACAAGTGCGTTGGCCAGTGCGGTGGCGGCGAGTTGGTGGCTGCCCTGGGCCCCGACAGGCGTGGCGGTGAGGATTCCGTTGTTGGCACTGACAATGGCGCGGGCGAAGTGTTCCTTGCCGTCGGGCTTGCGATTGAAGGCTGCACCGACGGTGACGTTGATGGCGGGGCGCTGTGGTTGTGTGTGGCCGGCCATTTTTCGCAGGGCGGGGCGGGCGAAGAGTTCGAAGCTGACGAACGACGACACAGGGTTGCCGGGCAGACCGAAGATGGGCGTGCCGTTGAGTTTTCCGAAGGCGAACGGCTTTGCGGGTTTGATGGCAATCTGCATCCACTGCATGTCGGCGATGCGGCCGAGCACGGCCTTGACCACGTCGTAGTCGCCCATGCTGACGCCGCCACTGGTGACGATGGCGTCGCAGTGTTGCGAAGCGTGGCGCAACACTTCTTCCAGTTCTGCCTCGTCGTCGCGCACGATGCCGTAGTCGACGACGTCGCATCCCGCTTCGGCGACGAGACGCACGAGCATGGTCTTGTTGCTTTCGCGAATCTGTCCGGGGCCGAGTGGGCCGCCGTCGTCGATGAGTTCGTCGCCGGTCGACAACACCGCGACGGTTGGCCGGCGTGTGACGGTGACGGTGGCGACGTTCATGCTGGCGAGCATTCCCATCACTGCGGCGTTCACTTCGTCGCCGGCACGAAACACGGTGTCGTTCTTTTTCACGTCGTCGCCCGCGGGGCGGATGGCCTGGTTGGCTTCGACCTTTGCGGTCAGCTTCACGCGGTCGTCACCGATGCGCTGTGAGTCTTCGACCATCACGATCGCTTCGGCACCGGCGGGAACGGGTGCGCCGGTCATGATGCGCACGGCGTGGCCGGGCGTGACGGCGGGTTCGGGTGCGTCGCCGGCGGCAATGGTTCCCGAGACTTCAAGTTCTGCGACGCCGGTTGCCATGTCGGCGAGAGTGACGGCGTAACCATCGACTGCGGAGTTGGCAAAGGGCGGCACGTCTTCGGGTGACACCACGTCGGCGGCAAGCACGCAGCGATAGGCGTCGTCGCGGTCGACTTCGATCGACTCGAGGCGTGCGACGGCGCCGAGCACCGTGTTCTGGGCATCGACGCGGGCGATCACGGCGCCAACGGTAACGGTGCGAAACGAACCCTGTGCGATGATGACCGCGTCATGATCTACCGCGCGTTGCCATCCGATGGTTTGGACGTGGTGTGGGCCTCGCCCGAGGGCGAGACGACGGCCGAATTCCGCTGGGAAAACGAGGGCTGGACGATCAACTGCATGCTGGGCCCGCAGAGGTCGCAGGTGGTGATGCGCGTGGGCGCGCAGTGGCACATCCAGCAGGTGATTTTGTTCCGCGACCTCGAGCAGCCCGATCTGTGGCTGGCGACCGACGGCGCCGGGCGATGGGGCGAAGTCAACGGAGCGCACCGCACCGACCTCGACGGCTGCCGGTTGGTGGCGGTGATGGGAACGCCCATCACCCACTGCATTGCGATGCGCCAACTTCCGCTGCATGTGGGCCACGGGGCCGAGGTGAAGACGGCCGTCATCGACACCGAGACGCTGTCGATCGTTTCGCGCACCCTGGTCTTCGAGCGCCTGGGCGAGAGGTTCTGGCGGTACACGACGCTCGAATCGCCTGATTCGCTGACCGAGGTGAGGGTCGACGAGTACGGCCTGGTCGAATCCGAAGAGGGCGGGTACGAGAGGCGCTAACTCGCCGCCGGGCGATACCCTTTCAGCCCGATATGCCTACGTACGTCTACAAGTTCATCGAGACCGGTGAAACCATTGAGATTCACCAGGCTTTCACCGACGATGCCCTCACCGAGGCCAAGCATCCGGCCGACGGCACCATGCGTCCCGTGAAGAAGGTGTTCCAGCCCGTGGGCGTCACCTTCAAGGGCGGCGGCTTCTACAAGACCGATTCCAAGGGTTCGGGCTCGGCGTCGTCGACGTCGTCCAGCTCTTCGTCGTCCGAGTCGTCGTCAGGCTCGACCACCCCTTCGACGCCTGCTCCGGCTGCGCCGTCGACCCCCGCTGCCAGCCCCGCCTCGTAAGCGCCCGGCTCGGCCACCCGGCCGAGCATGACCTAACTGCCGCTGAGGGTCACGTCGCGGATCACCAGGCTGACGCCGGTGGCCGACATGGGCAGCCATTCCACGTCGCCACCGATGGCCACGACGTCGAGAAGCATCTTCTGCAGGGTCGACGCGATGGTGAATTCGCGCACCGGAGCACCCAACTTGCCGTTGGCGATGGCGAGTCCCGAAGCACCCGTTGAGAAGTCGCCCGATATGGGGTTCACGCCGCTGTGGAGACCCTGCACCATTTGGATGAGAACGCCGTCGTCGACGTTTGCGATGAGTTCGTCTTGTGTGGCGGTGCCGGGCGTGAGCTGCATCGCGAGACAGCTGACTCCGGGCGTGCCGCCCGAACGCACGGCGTTGCCGGTGCTCTTGGTGTTGCCGCGACGCGCGCTGTACGAGGAATGGAGGAAAGTCTTCAGCACACCGTTTTCGATGAGCACGTTGCGTCGCGCGGCAAGGCCTTCGCCGTCGAGTTCTGTGGCGCTGTAGGCAAGCGGGTTCGTGGGGTCGTCGATGAGGGTGATGATCGGGTTGGCGACGGCTTCGCCCATGCGCTCGGCGAAGAAGCTGCGACCCTTTTGCACGTTCTCGCCACTGAAGCTGCCCGACAACACGCGCAGGAACTGCGCGGTGACGTACGGGTCGAGCACGACCGTGGTGCGCTTTGACTGCGGCTTGGTGGCTCCGAGCAGTCGTGTTGCGCGGTCGGCTGCCTCGCGCGCGGCACGCGGCAGGTCGAACTCGGCGGGTGAACGACCGACGGAGAAACCGAAACCGGTTTGGGTTTCGTCGCCGTCGTCGGCCAGGGTGCCGACGCTGACGTAACAACCGTTTTCGCGGCCGTAGGCGCGGATGCCGGTGGTGGTGGCGAATGCGGTTTCGCCGTAGGCGTCGTCGTAGTTCGAATCGTCGCAACGCACGCGCTTGTCGGTGGCAAGGGTGAGGGATTCGAGTTCCTTGGCGAGGTCGATCTTCTGCTCGGTGGGGAACGCGGCGAGTGCGTCGTTCCACAGTTCCTGTTTCACGATCGCCACGCCGTCGGGTTCGGCAAGGCCGGCGAACTCGTCGGGTGTACCGAACTGCACGTTGTCGCGTGCGTCTGCGAGCACCTCGTGCAGCACGCTTTCGTCGAGCGTTCCGGCGTATGCATAGCCGGTGCGACCGTCGCGGATGACGCGAATGCCGACGCTTTGCGACTGTGCGGAGACGAAATGTTCGACCTCGCCTTCGTAGACGCGGATCGAGGTCTCTCCCCCGCGCGAAACGTAGGCCTCGATCTGTTCACCCGGCTTGGCCTGGGCGACGATGCGGTCGGCCAGGTCCTGCATTTCGTTCGAGCTCATGCCGCCGTGCCGCCGATGGTCATTGCGGTGACGCGCAGTGTGGGCTGGCCGTCGCCAACGGGAACGCCCTGTCCGTCTTTTCCGCACGTACCGGGGTTGCCCATCGCAAAGTCGTTGCCGAGCAGATCGATGTCGCGCAGCACCTGCGGGCCGTTGCCGATGAGGTTGCCCTCGCGCAGCGGTTCGGTGATCTCTCCGTTTTCGATGAGATAGGCCTCGGTCATGCCGAAGACGAAATCGCCGGTTGCGGTGTTGACGCTGCCACCCCCCAGCTTGGCGATGTAGACACCGTTCTTGGTGTCGCGCACGATGTCGTCGGGGTTGGTTTCGCCGTTGATGACGAAGGTGTTGGTCATGCGCACCATCGGCAGGTGCATGTAGCTCTGACGACGACCGTTGCCGCTTTGCGGACGGCCTTCCTTGCGTGCGCGCAGGTAGTCCCACATGTAGTCGGTGAGCACGCCATCCTTGATGAGCGTGTTCGACTGGCTTCGGTGTCCTTCGTCGTCGATGCCGATGCAGCCCCACTCGGTCGACATCGTGCCGTCGTCGATGAGCGTGACGAGCGGCGATGCAACGAGTTCGCCCACCTTGCCGCGGTACACGCTGGCACCCTTGCCGACGAGGTCGGCTTCGAGACCGTGGCCGCAGGCCTCGTGGAACAACA
>CAZKVD010000120.1:0-4852 GCA_964556145.1 uncultured Bifidobacterium sp.
CGTGCTACGACCATTCCCAACTTCGAGGCTGACGCAACCTCACCGGCGGGTCGGCTGTTCGGTTGCCCGGACAGCGGATCGTCTTTCCGATCGGTCAGCGCGCTTTCGTGCTGTCAGCGTTCTTTCACGCCGTCATCCACCGCTTCTGTTGCCGGGCTGCGGTGAACTGGCCCCGTGCGGCCTCGCGGCTCACGAGTGCTCTCTGACACCTGATGAATCAGGCGGCGAGAGCGAATTGCTCGTTGGCAATTATGTTTGTGCCCCGTTTTTCGAGTCTGAGCAACTCGGGTCGCACGATCGCCCAGCGGACCTGCTGTCGAAACCTGTCAGCCCCGTTGTGTGAACGTGCCGTCAGTGTAGGGCCGGGTGGGCGATACCGTCGCCGACATGACCAGGGAATCAGACTTCATTGCGTTGTCGAAACGCGCGCAGGTAACCCGCATGCGTGCGGTGGCAGTCGAGGCGCTACGAAGTTTTCCTGTTTCCGTCGGCCGTTTGACCCTTCTCGAACACGGCTTCAACACGACATTTCGTATCGATACGACAGACGGCACGAAGTTGGCGATGAGAATCAATGTCAATTCGCGCCGTTCGCCCGAAAACATCGCTGCGGAACTTCAGTGGATTGATGCACTGGCGCGCGACACCGATCTCATCGTGGCGGCACCGCTGCGCACCATCGGCGGAGAGCTGGTTGCGTCGGTGTATTCGCCCGACCTCGGGCGCGATCTCAGCGTTGCATTGTTCAGCTGGTTGAACGGTCCTGATCTGGGCGAGTCGCCGACGTTGGAGAAAATGCGTGCTGCGGGTCGCGCGATGGCCACCTTGCACGAGCACGGTGCGTCCTGGCGTCCGTCGAGCGGGGCGGCGTTGTCGGTGTACGACGAGCCGTTTTGGACCTTCCCCGATCGCCTGAGTGCAGAAAGCCTGGGAATCGAGGGTGATGACTTCGCTGTCATCCGCACGATGGTCGATCGGGCGGCATCGACGATGAAGGGATTGTTCGCGACCGGATCACCCCAGCCGATCCATACCGACCTGCACAACTGGAACATGAAGTGGTACCGCGGGCGGTTGTCGGTGTTCGATTTCGACGACAGCGGAATCGGCCTTCCGATTCAGGATCTCGCAGTTGCGACCTATTACAGACGTCCCGAGCACGATCATGTCGACGCGCTGTTTGAGGGTTACGTGTCCGTGCGGCCGCTTCCCGAATACGCCTCGGAAGACTTCGAGACTCTGGTGGCGCACCGCAACCTGTTGTTGTTGAACGACCTGTTGGTGACGACCAACGCCGAGCATCGGGCGATCATTCCGAACTTCATCCGCAACACCGTGGTGAAGCTGCGCAACTTCCTCGACACCGGCGTGTACCGCCACGACCTCGACGGCCTGTTGCCCCTCGGCTGACCTCAATCAAGAATTGCGACGTCGACGAATCGACGAGCCTCCTTGGCGAGCTTTCGGTCGTTGGTGATCAGCGTGTGTTCGAGTTGCATGGCGAGGGACACGTAGCAGGCGTCGTAAGCCGAGAGTGATTCCGAAAGTTGCCAAATTTCGAGTGCGAGCCGTTGCATCGGCACCAAATCGATGGGTAGCAGGGAAAGATACGCGATTTTCTCCCTGGCAATCGCCTTCGTCACCAACTTCAGCCTCGCCGACTTCTTGAGGGCATTGACTGTTTCGGGAATCAGGATGGCGGGGGCGAAGAGATCGTGAGAGAGAAGGCGACGCGACTTTGCCGCTGTTTCGTCTTTTAGCAAGATTTCGATCAGGGCCGATGCATCGATGACACTCAACGCAAGGCTCGCCCTTCTCGAACAATCGAAACGATTTCATCGGTCGAGATGTCGACGGATGGTGTTTGTGAGACGAGATCGAGCCATTCGTGAATCCGCGGGCGCCGTAGTTCGCGGTCGAGGATCTCGGTCACTACTTCACTGATCGTTCGACCCTCGACATCGGCGCGTTGGCGCAGAAGGTCGTGTAGGTCGTCCGGAAGGTTCCGAACTTGGAGTGCGGCCATGTGCATGAAAATAGCATGCAACATGCATGTTGCACTCTGGAGCTAGGTCAGCAGGGCGAGTTCGCTGCGCAGAACGGCGCGCTGGCGTGTGGCCGGCCAGGCCTTCGGGTCGAAGGTGGCCGCACTCGCGATCCCCGGGATGAGAGCCGAGAGGCGATCGGCGGCTTCGTCGATGTCTACGTTGCGGCGAATCGTGCCGTTCTTCTTCTTCACGGCGAGGCAAGTCTTCAGTCGTTCGCGGGTGGTGGCTGCGCGTTTGCTCTGTTCGTCGGAATAGGTGGGATTCGTCAGCGCTTCACTCCAGAACGCGAACCAGATCTTCCAATCGTCGCGACGCTCCTGGTCGAGGGGAAGGACGGCTTCGATCAAGCCCTCGACGTTGTCGGGGTTGGTGGCAAGCGCGCGATCGACGCGCCGGCGCGAGCGGGTGGTGGCATACGAATACGTCTCGTGGAAGAGATCGGCCATGTCGTCGAAGTAATGGGAGACGACGGTGGTCGACCAGCCGGTTGCCGCGGCAACGTTGCGGGCGGTCAACGCCGCACGACCCGATGCGATGACGATCGCAGCGGCGGCCCGAGTGACCTCGCGGCGGCGTTCTTCGTGGTCGACGATCTTGGGCATGTGCGAGCTCCGTCAGGAATGGGGT
Source organism: uncultured Bifidobacterium sp. (assembly GCA_964556145.1). Lineage (GTDB taxonomy): Bacteria > Actinomycetota > Acidimicrobiia > Acidimicrobiales > Ilumatobacteraceae > F1-20-MAGs119. The sequence goes on from CAZKVD010000120.1 coordinate 2,676, forward strand.
TGAACCTGTGATATATTATATAACGCTTGTTGCATAAAGGTCCGTTCTTCGGGTCTCGCAACGGCAGGGTGGCGGTAACAAACGAGAGGGACGGCGAGTGCGCATGGCGAGTCTGCCGAAAGAGGAATACGACGTCGTTGTGTTGGGCACGGGCGCTGCGGGCTTCACTGCGGCGGTCGTGGCCCACGAATTCGGTGCGTCGGTGGCGATCTTCGAAAAAGCATCGCTGGTGGGTGGCACCACCGCATGGTCAGGTGGGCAGGTGTGGATTCCGAACAATCCGCACATGCCCGAGGTTGGCGTGCACGACAGTCGCGACAAGGCGAAGACTTACATCATGTCGCTGTCGCGCGACATGCTCGAAGAGCGTCTTGTCGATGCGTACATCGACAACGGCCCCGACATGGTCGAGTTCATGGAGGCCAAGACGCCGGTGCAGTTCTATGCAGTGCCGGAGATGCCCGACTATCACCCCGAGTTTCCGGGTGGCAGCCCCGAGGGTGGTCGCACAATCGAGTGTCCGATCTTCCCGTTCGAAGAACTGGGCGAGTGGGAAGAGATGGTGACGCCGTCGCCGTACTTCGCCGATCCACACATCACGATGAGCGAGACGCCGTTGGGCAAGGCGGTTCCCAAGCCGCCGTCGCCGGAAGAGCACGCGCGCCGTAAGGAGCACAACGAGCGCGGGTGTGGCCAGGCACTCGCCGGTCGCTTGTTGAAGGCGTGTCTCGACCGTGGCATCTATCCGCGTGTGTTGTGTGCGGGGCGCGAGTTGATAATCGAAAACGGCGAGGTTGTCGGCGTACACATGGAGACGCCGCAGGGTCCGGTCGAGGTGCGCGCGCGCAAAGGCGTGATTCTTGCGTCGGGCGGTTTCGAACACGACAAGGAGTTGGTGCGTGCATTCACGCGTGGACCGATGACGCATCCGGTATCGATCGAAACCTCGACCGGTGACGGACTGCGAATGGCAATGAAGGTCGGGGCGATGTTGTCGAACATGCGCGAGGCGTGGTGGATTCCCACCGGGGTCGTTCCGCTCGAGGCGAACCCCATGGGCAAGGTGTTGGTCAACGGCCAGCGCACGCTGCCGCACTCGATCATGGTGAACAAGCGCGGGCGTCGCTTCACGAACGAGGCGGCGAACTACAACGCGTTCGGTGCGGCGTTCCACGTCGAGAACGTGGCGAAATTCGAGTACGAGAACCTGCCGTGCTGGTTGATCTTCGACCAGCAATACGTCGACACGTACGGCTTCCGCATCAGTGCCGGTGGCAACGGTTCGGTTGTTCCCGATTGGATCCCGCGCGGCGAAACTCCGCAGGAATTGGCGGCGAAGCTTGGCGTCGACGGTGATGAACTGGTGAAGTCGATCGCGCGTTGGAACGACAACGTCGCGGCCGGCCACGACCCCGACTTCGGTCGTGGCGACAGCGCGTTCGACTGCTGGTGGGGCGACCCGTACCGCAAGGGCCGGCGCGACGCCACGCTCGGCACGCTTGAGCGCGGTCCGTACTACGCATTCGAAATCAAGAGCGGTTGTCTCGGAACCAAGGGTGGCCCGCGGGTCGACCCGAATGCGTGCGTGCTGAACGTCGATGGCGATCCGATCCCGGGTCTTTACGCAGCGGGCAACGTGATGGGTTCGCCGTTCGGCATGACCTACGGCGGTCCCGGCGGAACTCTCGGCCCGGCCATGGTGTTCGGTTTCATCGCCGGGCGTCACGCGGCCGGACGCAACACGCCCGGCGCCTGACAGCTTCGTCAGCGGCGGTTGCGCTGCGAAATCTCGCGCTGAATCTCGCGCTTCACGTCACGTTCGGCAATGGCCTGACGTTTGTCGCCCTTGGTGCGGCCCTGTGCCAATGCAAGTTCAACTTTGACCTTGCCGTCACGCAGGATCAACGAAAGAGGCACCAGTGTGAAGCGGTCTTTCATGATGCGTTCGCGAAAGCGACGAATCTCGGCCGAGTGCAACAACAACTTGCGTGCGCGGTCGGGGTCGTGTGCACCGACACCCACGGCGAACTGGTATGGAGCGATGTGTACGCCCTCGAGCCACACCTCGCCGTCGACGATGCGCGCGTACGCGTCGGCCAACTGCACCTGGCCGGTGCGCAGACTCTTCACCTCGCTGCCGAGCAGCACGATTCCCGCCTCGACCACATCGATGATGT
>CAZKVD010000121.1:0-1482 GCA_964556145.1 uncultured Bifidobacterium sp.
AAAGTCGGGCTACGCCGCTTTTCAGTGACTACTCGGTGAGGCCCGACTTCAGGTATTGAACAAAGCAGTCGACCACCAGCAAGTCGCGCGGGTAGGTGAGTCGCTTGCGCGCCTTGTCGACCGACAGCCATTCGACGGCATCGACCTCGTTGTTGGGCGAATGGGCCCCGCTCGCCACGGTCATGGTCCAGTAGCGCACACGCTTCGGACGGCCCTTGCGGTCGATGTAGGACACCCGCGAAATCTCGTGTCCGAGGCGACAGTGCAGTCCGGTTTCCTCGAACACCTCGCGCAGGGCGCAGTCCTCTTCGCTTGAGTCGGCGTCGTCGCGTTTGCCCTTCGGAAAAGTCCAGTCGTCGTAGCCTTCGCCGGGTCGGTGCACCAGCAACAGTTCGGCCGAACCCGGTCCGCTCCAGCGCCACACGACGCCACCTGCTGCACGAATGATCTTGTCGGCCATCGGCCTACATGGTGGCAGACGTCATCGCGTCGCGGCGAACCCGCACACCCGACCACACGACCGTTGTCATGAGGCCGATCAGCGAGCCGAACCGAGTCTTCATGGTCAGTGACCATCCGAAGACATCGCGGAACTCTCCTGCGATCAACTGTCCCGGATAGAACGCGACTGCATTGACGAGAGCCGCGGTGAGTCCCGATGCCATCAGCCGTCGTTCGATTCCGTCGCGGTCGACGCCAGCGATTTCGAACGCGATGCGGTGGTCGGTGCCGTCGGCGCGGCACGCGGCCGCCAAGTTGGCCCGTGTGCGGATGATGCCCCGCACCTCGGTGGAGCAGCCGATGGCAAGCGCCGTGAGAGTGACGAACGTGTGGAACGCAAGGGAGGTGAGCACGTACATGCCCCCATCTTGCGATGGGGGTGTGGCACCACCCCTAGTGCATGCCGCGAACGATCAGCTTGCGGGCTTCCTCGACGAACACCACGCTGCTGGCAACGGCGGCGCAGATCAACCACTGAACGAGCGAAATCGACGTGACGTTGAAGAGTTCCTGCAGGGGTTCGACGACCGTGACGAGCACCTGGAAGAACCCGGCTCCACCGAGTGCGGCCCAGAGGCGCCAGTTCGAGAACGTGCGCGCATTGAAAACGCTGTGGGTCTCGTTGCGGGCGTTCAGGATGTTGAAGAACTGGAACAACACGAACGTGCAGAATGCCATCGTGCCGGCAATCGATGCTTCCTTGTAGCTGGGGTCGCCCGGGGCGAACTGCAGAACGAGCAGAGTGCCAACGGCCATGGTGACCGACGAGGTGATGACGGCCGACCAGCGGCGACGCGTGAGGATGGGTTCCGACATCGGTCGCGGTGGTTGTTGCATCACGTTGGCAACCGGCTTGTCGAAGGCCAGTGCCATTGCGGGCGGTCCGTCCATGATGATGTTGACCCACAGGATCGCGATTGCGGCAAAGGGCTTGCCGTCGGCGATGCCGAAGATCGACGCGATGAGGAACAGCGCCGAAAA
>CAZKVD010000121.1:1492-3610 GCA_964556145.1 uncultured Bifidobacterium sp.
CACCATGGTGGCGGCTTCCTTCGACACCTCGGTGCCGGTGATGCCCATGGCCACGCCGATGTCGGCCTTCTTCAGTGCCGGTGCGTCGTTGACGCCGTCGCCGGTCATGGCAACGACGCGTTGCTTCGACTGCAGCAGACCGACGAGGCGCATCTTGTGTTCGGGTGCCACGCGGGCGAACACGCCGATTTCGTCGATCTGATCGCGCAGTTCGTCGTCGGTCATGCGCTCGATGTCGGCGCCGGTGACGGCGCGTCCTTCGATGCCCAATTGCTTGCCGATGCTGGCTGCGGTGACTGCGTGGTCACCGGTGATCATCTTGACGGCGATGCCCGCGCTCAACGCCTCGCCAATGGCGACGCGGGCCTCGGGGCGGGGCGGGTCGACAATGCCGACCAGCGAGACGAGCGTGAGATCCGACATGAGATCGGTCACCTTGCCGCCGCCCGCAACGAACTCTTCCCATTCGGCGTCGGGCAGCTGGCGAACGGCGAGTGCGAGAACACGCAAGCCTTCGGCGGCCATTGCGTCGTAGTGCGCATCGAGCGCCGCACGCTGTGTCGCCATGTCGGCCGAGTCGTGCATCCACAACACCTGGTTGCACCGTGCCATGACGACGTCGGGTGCGCCCTTCACGTAAACGCGCACCAGGTTGCCGCCACCGGGAATGGGGAAGCGGTGCACCGTTGCCATGTACTTGGTGGCCGAGTCGAAGGGCACCTCGGCGATGCGGGGGTATTCGCCGCGCACCTGGGCGACGTTGATGCCGAGTTTCTCCGACAGCACGACGAGCGCACCTTCGGTGGGGTCACCGACGAGTTCATCGGTGTCGCCGCCGTGGTGAACGACCGCGTCGGCGCACAGCGCAAGACCGCGCGCCGCGGTGGCAAGCGTGTCGGACGAAGCAGCGCTGAGCTCTTCCACCGATCCGTTGGCCGAGTAGCCGCTACCGGTGACGTTGTGCAGACGACCGTCGAAGAGGAACTTCGTCGCCGTCATTTGGTTGAGCGTCAGGGTTCCCGTCTTGTCGCTGCAGATCACGCTGGTACAACCCAGCGTTTCGACTGCAGCAAGGCGTTTGATGATGGCGTTCTGCGATGCGAGTTTGCCGACGCCGATGGCAAGGGTGACGACGGTGACCGCCGGCAGGCCCTCGGGGATCGACGCAACGGCCAGCGCGACCGCAGTCAGCAGCACGTCGCCGAAGCTTTGTCCACGGGCGATGTTGGTGATCATCACCAAGGCGACAACGATGCCCGCGAGGTACACCAACTGGTGCGCAAGGCCGTCGAGCTGGCGCTGCAGGGGAGTCTTTTCGGTCGGAGTGGCGGCAAGAAGTCCGGCGATGCGACCGATCTCTGTGTCCATTCCCGTCTTGGTGACGAGAATTTCACCACGACCGCGTGTGACCGTGGTGTTCATGAATGCGTGCGAGTGACGGTCGCCGATGGGCGCGGTCGGGTCGACGGGCTCGGTGTTTTTCTCGACGGGGTGGCTTTCTCCCGTCAGTGCTGCTTCGTCGACCTCGAGGTTGCTGGCAAAGAAGATCTCGCCGTCGGCGGGCAGACGGTCGCCGGCCTCGACCAGCACCACGTCGCCCGGAACGATGGTCTCGGTCGGCACCATCATCACGGTGCCGTCGCGGCGCACGCGCACTTGCGCGGTGAGCATCTTGCGCAGGGCATCGAGTGACTTCTCGGCACGGTTTTCCTGAACGAATCCGATGACCGCGTTGAACACCACCACAACGAGAACGACGAGTGGCGTCTTCAGCTCACCCGACACCACCAGCGACACGAGCGCCGCTCCGATGAGAATCAGGATGAGCATGTCCTTGAACTGCGCGATGAACTTCTTCCACGCCGGCACAACCTCGGCAGCTGCGAGTTGGTTGGGGCCGTGCTCTTGCAGGAGACGAGCGGCCTCGGCCGAGGTCAGGCCGGCGTGGAGGGGGGCTTCAGTTGTTGTCACGGGGTCCTCAGAAGGTCATTGCGCGAAGACGGGCAATGCGGTCTTCCGTGCTGGGGTGGGCGGAAAAAAGACGTGCGATGTTCGGGCCGCCCGAGCGCTTGTTCTGGGACTCGGCGAGCGGGTTGGGGCTGTAGGCCGTGGGCTGGG
>CAZKVD010000121.1:3620-4786 GCA_964556145.1 uncultured Bifidobacterium sp.
CACCTCGATGCGCTCGAGCGCGCTGGCCAGTGGTGCACCGTTGCCCAGCAGTTCGGCTGCCGAACGGTCGGCTTCGAACTCGCGTGAACGCGACACGGCCATTTGCATGAGCGACGCCGCAATGGGCGCGAGCATCGACACCAGGATCAATGCGAACGGATTCGGGCGGTCGTCGTCGTTGCTGCCTCCGCCGCCGAACATTGCCGCCCACATCGCCATGTTGGCAATGAACGAAATTGCCGTGGCGATGGCTGCCGCCACCGAGCCGATGAGAATGTCGCGGTTGCGCACGTGCATCAGCTCGTGTGCCATCACACCGCGCAGCTCGTCTTCGGGCATGGTGCGCAACAGGCCTTCGGTCGCGCACACGACCGCGTTGCGTGGCCCACGGCCGGTGGCAAACGCATTGGGCTGGTCATTGGGGGAGATCGCGACCCTCGGCATCGGCATGTTGGCGCGCGTCGCCAGGTCTTCGATCATGCCGTAGAACATCGGCGCATCGGCCTTGGTGATGACGCGGGCTTTGGCCGACTTCAGGGCAAGCTTGTCGCTGAACCAGTACGACCCGCCGACCATGAGGAATGCGAAGAGCAAACCAATGGTGAGTGAGCTGCTGCTGCCTCCGCCGAGCACACCGGCGATGGTGACGATGAGGCCGCCGAGTCCGGCGAGAAGAATGGCTGTTTTTGCCGTGTTCTTGAACATTCCTGGGTTTTCCCTTCGACTGGTCCCCGAAGGGACGCTTGATACGTCGAAGGTCTCTCCCGCCCAAGATGGGCCTGCGGTGCCGGGTTCCGCTTGCGCGGCTCCGTGATGACGACACCGGAGTCGAGGGATACTCCCCTTCAAACGGAAATTCTAAGGCGTTGGTGGCTTCCTTGCCAAGCGTTGCCAAGAAAAGAAAGGATGCCAGCATGAAAATCACTGCAGCCGTCCTGCCGTCCCACGACGCCCCGTTCGAAATCCGTCAGCTCGAACTGGGTGACCCGCGGCCGGGCGAGGTGCTGGTGCGCATCGTCGGCGCCGGCATGTGCCACACCGACCTTCTCGCACGGATTCCCGGCGCGCCGTTCGCCTCGCCGATTGTTCTCGGCCACGAAGGCTCGGGAATCGTCGAACGCGTCGGAGAAGGAGTGACAAAAGTTGCCCCCGGCGACAAGGTCGTT
>CAZKVD010000122.1:0-4751 GCA_964556145.1 uncultured Bifidobacterium sp.
GGTGGCGAGGACGAGGCGGCCCTTCGAGGTTTGCCCCTCGGTCTTTTCCATGTGTGGTTCAAGGTGCGCAACGGCGGTCTTCATCGTTTCGGCGCTCTGCAAAACGAAGGGAAGTTGCATCTGGCCCGAGCCGAACAGTTCGCCGACGACCTTCATGCCGTCGAGGAGGATGTCGTTGATGATGGTCAAGGGCGCGATGCCCTGCGACATTGCGGTGTCGAGATCGTCGGTCAGGCCGTCGCGCTCTGCATCGATGATGCGCTGCTTCAGTCGACGATCGAGGGGCCAGTCGCTGCGGTCTTCCTTGACGGCGGAAACCGACTGCACGTCTTCGAACATCGTCAGCAGTGCCGTGAGGGCATCTTGTCCTTCGTAGGGCTGGTCCTGGATGAGGGCGTGGCACGCGGCCTTTTGTTCCTCGGGAATGCGCGACAACGGAAGGATCTTGCTGGCGTGAACGATTGCCGAGTCGAGGCCGGCTTCGACGCATTCGGCCAGGAACACCGAGTTCAAGACCTGACGCAGCGCAGGCTTCAGGCCGAAGCTGACGTTGCTGACTCCAAGCGTCGTGAACGCGCCGGGAATTTCCGACTTGATGCGGCGGATCGCGTCGATGGTGGCCAGTCCGTCACGGCGCAGGTCTGCATCGCCCGTGCCGAGCGGGAAGGTGAGTGCGTCGAAGATGAGGTCGCTTGCGCGAAGGCCGTAGCGCTCGACTGCAATTTTGTGCAGACGGTGGGCGACTTCCATCTTCCATTCGACATCGCGTGCCTGGCCGCGTTCATCGATGAGAAGACACACGGCCGCACAGCCGTAGTCGCGGGCGAGGGAAAAGACGCGGTCGAGGCGGCTGCCCGGTTCCTCGCCGTCCTCGAGGTTGGCCGAATTCAACACCGCACGCCCACCGTTGTGGCGCAGTGCGGCTTCCATGACCTCGGGTTCGGTCGAGTCGAGGACGAGGGGCACGCTGACCTGCGAGGCGAAACGGCTCGCGATCTCGTCCATGTCGATTGCGCCGTTGCGACCGACGTAGTCGACGCACACGTCGATGACGTGTGCACCTTCGCGAACCTGATCGCTGCCCATCTTGGTGCAGCCATCCCAGTCGCCGGCCAGCATCAGATCGCGGAAGGCCTTCGATCCGTTGGTGTTGGTGCGCTCGCCGATGATGAGGAACGAGTTGTCCTGGTGAATCGGCACGGGTGAGTAAAGAGAGGTGAGTGATGGCTCGAGGACCGGCGTGCGCTTTGCGGGTGTTACGTTGCGTACGGCTTCGACAACGTGACGCAGATGCTCGGGTGTCGTGCCGCAGCAGCCGCCGACCACGGTGATGCCCAGGTCGGCAACGTGATGGCGATGAAAAGAGGCCAGCTCGGCGGGTGTGAGGTCGTAGTGGGTGCGACCGTCGAGGACGCTCGGCAGACCGGCGTTCGGCAGCACCGAGATTGGAATCGGGGAGTGCTGCGAGAGATGGCGCAGGTGCTCTTGCATTTCGGCCGGGCCGGTGGCGCAGTTGATGCCGATGACGTCGGGGCGCATCGCCTCGAGGGCAACGAGCGCAGCGCCGATTTCGGTGCCGACCAACATGCGACCGGTGGTCTCCATGGTGACCTGCACCTGAATGGGTACCTCGCGGCCGACGATCTTCATCGCCTTGCGACACGCCTGCATTGCGGCCTTGATCTGCAGCAAGTCCATGCACGTTTCAATGAGGAACAAGTCGCTGCCGCCGTCGAGAAGACCACGAGCCTGCTCGACGTACGAATCGTGGAGCTCGCCGAACCCGATGTGGCCGAGGCTGGGCAATTTCGTGCCGGGTCCGATCGAGCCGGCAACGAATCGACTGCGACCGTCGGCTTCGAATCCACTGGCAACCTCGCGGGCAAGACTTGCCGCCGCGACATTGAGTTCGTAGGCACGCTCGGGGATGTCGTATTCGGTCAGCACGGTGGAAAACGATCCGAAGGATGCCGTTTCGATGGCGTCGACGCCGACCGACAGGAATGCCTCGTGCATCGACCGAATGACATCGGGTCGCGTGAGGCACAGCATCTCGTTGCAGCCTTCGAGGGTCGCTCCGCCGAAATCGTCGGGTCCGAGATCGAGGCCCTGGACGAAGGTTCCGAAGGCGCCGTCGAAAACGATGACGCGCTCGTTGACGGCTTCGAGGTAGGTCTGGCGTGCCATGAGACTCACAAGTTATCCGCACACGATCAGGCCTGATCGCCCTTTGCGAACTAGCGTGAAAGTCACATGGCACGGCAGTCGATCTACACACGCGATGGTGACGACGGCACGACCGGTCTGTTCTACGGCGGCCGCGTTCCGAAGGACTCCGAGTTGCCGCGCGCATACGGAACCGTCGACGAAGCGCAGGCCGTGCTCGGCTTGGCACGCAGCGCTGCCGCCAACAACACCGCCGACCCCCGTTCGGCCGAAGTGGTGAAGATGCTCGAGCCGTTCATGCGTGACTTGTGGGTGTTGATGGCCGAACTGGCCACTCTTCCCGAGAACCGCCACAAGCTCGTTCCGGGCCAATCGTGCGTTGCGCCCGAAATGGTCGATCGCATGGAGCACCTCATCGACCATCTCGACACGCAGTTCGACCCGCCGACCGAGTTCGTGGTTCCCGGCGAGCATCCGGTGTCGGCGTGGCTCGACCTCGCCCGCACCGTCGTGCGCCGCGCGGAACGGCATTCGGTTGCGGCCGCCCCGGCGCCGTCGTACGTGGTTCCCTACCTCAACCGCCTGTCCGACTTGTTGTGGACGATGGCGCGTTGGCAAGAGGGCAAGAGCAAGCCGGTGCGCACGGTTTCGTAGACTGAAACACGTGAGCATCACCTTCAAAGTTTCCCGTTCGTCGTCGACCACCGAGGCGCTCGGAGTCGTCGTATCTTCCGATGGTCCCGTTCCGTCAGAAGTAGGCGTTGGCCGCAAGCAATTGTCCGAGCGTGGCTTCGATGCAAAGGTCGGTCAGACGTTGGTCCTGCACGGCCTGCGTGGTTCGCGCTTGGTTGTTGCCGTGGGCATCGGCGACCCACGCAAGTTCGGCCCGAACGAGGCGCGCATCGCGGCCGCAGCCTTGGCGCGTGCGGTCAACAAAACGACGTCGGTTGCAACCGGGCTCGCTGATGCGGGTCGCGGCAACCGTGCCGAGATCGCACAGGCTGTGGTCGAGGGCTTCCGCCTGGCAAGCCATCGCTACGCCGACCTGAAGAACGACAAGTCGTCGCTGTCGAAGTTGCAGAGTGTCGTGCTGCTTGCTTCGTCGGCATCGGCTGCTGCAGTGAACAACGGTGTCGCGCGCGGAACCACCGTGGCCGACGCCGTCTGCATGGCGCGAGATCTCGCGAACATGCCGCCCGCTTATCTCACCGCGCGAATGATGGCCGAGCGCGCGGTTGCAGTTGGCGAGGCAACCGGCCTCGCCGTCACCGTTTACGACCGCGACCAGTTGGCCAACATGGGTTGCGGTGGAATCCTGGGCGTGAACAAGGGCAGCACCGAGCCGCCGCGCATGGTCAAGCTCGTTTACACACCGAAGGCCGGCGCAAAGACCATCAAGGGTCGCAAGGGTCACGTCGTTCTCGTCGGCAAGGGCGTCATGTACGACTCGGGCGGTATCTCGTTGAAGCCGTCGGACCCCTCGCATGCCGTCATGAAGATGGACATGTCGGGTGCGGCTGCGGTTCTGGCCACCATGGGCACACTCGCCGCGTTGAAGTGCAAGGTGCAGGTGACTGCGTACCTCATGTGCACCGACAACATGCCGTCGGGCTCGGCGCTGAAGTTGGGCGACGTTCTCACGATGCGCAACGGCAAGACGGTCGAAATCCACAACACCGACGCCGAGGGTCGTCTCATCCTGGCCGACGGCCTGTCGCTTGCCGCCGAATCCAAGCCGCATGCGATCATCGACATCGCGACATTGACGGGCGCATGCATCGTTGCCCTCGGCGAGAAGTACGCGGGTGTGATGGGCAACAACGATGCGCTCGTCGCGCAGTTGAAGAAGGCATCGTCACGCGTCGACGAACCGATTTGGCAGCTGCCCTTGGTGAAGGACTACCGCAAGCTCCTCGACTCGACCGTTGCCGACATGCGCAACATCGGGGGTCCCTACGGCGGGAGCATCACGGCCGCGGTGTTCCTCAATGAATTCGTCGGTGACACGCCGTGGGCACACCTCGACATCGCGGGTCCGATGAAGGTCGATGGCGACGACGGCTGGATGCAAAAGGGCGCAACAGCATTCGGTACGCGCCTTCTCATCGACACCGTCTGCAACTTCACCGCCGTTTAGGCGATGAACACAGCCGTTTAGGCGATGAAATACTCGCGGTGTGCCTCGCGCAGATAGCGGGGCAGTCGACCCAGATGGCGGTCGGTCAGTTGGGGCACGCGCGTGCGCACTGCCAAGCCACCGGAGAACTTCTGCGCCATGCCGAACACCGACAGTCGATCGATTGCGCGGGTGAAGGGCGATTCGTGGCCGGGCTTGTACGTGGTTCCCAGAGCTTGTGCGGTTTCGTACAGGTCGAGTTCGTAGCCGTCGGGGTAGTGATCGAATCCCGCGACGAGCCGGCGCAGCAACCATGTCGCGGTCGGGCCGAGAACCCCCAGCCAGAACTGTTCGACGTAGTCGCTTCGCACGGGATGTCCGACCGAATCGGTGATCGGATCAATCCACGGATAAATGGCAAGGGTGGCCTCGTGGGCCGGGGCTGTGAGTGTCATACCCCCATGTGTGC
>CAZKVD010000123.1:0-4730 GCA_964556145.1 uncultured Bifidobacterium sp.
TTGCGCATGTTCTCGTGGATCATCGTGTGGTGCGTGACGTCGTACGTCCACTTCGCGAGTTCTTCGGCGGTCGGGAGCTGGCCGTTCAAGAGGAGATAGGCGACCTCGAGGAACGTGCTCTTCTCGGCAAGCTGTTCGATCGGGTAACCGCGGTAACGCAGGATGCCTGCGTCGCCGTCGAGGTACGTGATGGCCGACGAGCACGCTGCGGTGCTGAGGTAGGCCGGGTCGTACATGCGCAGGTCGGGATCGAGCTCGCGCAGTGCGGACGACGGAAACACTCCGTCTGTGATGGGAACCGTGACCTTCTTCCCGGTGCGGTCGTCAATGATCGTGATGGTGTTGTCGGCCATCGTTATCCCCTTCAATGTTCCAATGGGGGCTTCCTCCCCGCGGGCAAGGATAGGCGAGAGGGTCCCGTTGGTTACAACGGAGTGTTGTCGTGCTTCCGCGCCTGGAGGCGCTCGCGCTTGTGCTCGAGCGCACGAAGCGCCGAGGCGATCTCGCGACGCGTGTCGGCCGGCTCGACGACCCCGTCGACCAGGCCTCGGTCGGCGGCGATGTACGGATTCAGCAGTCGGTCGGCGTAGTCGGCCTCGAAGGCGGCCCGTTCCTCGGGGGTGGCCCGGCGCTGGAGGATCGCGGCGGCTTGGCCGGCACCCATGACGGCCAGCTCCGACCACGGCCAGGCGAGACACAGGTCGTTTCCCATGGTCTTCGAGTCCATGACGATGTAGGCCCCGCCGTAGGACTTGCGCAGAATGATGCAGATACGGGGAACCGATGCGCGTGCGTAGGCGAAGACCAGTTGTGCGCCATGGCGGATCATCCCTCGCCACTCGAGGTCCTTTCCCGGGTAGAAACCGGGGGTATCAACCAAAGTGAGTAACGGGATGTTGAACGCGTCGCAGAACGCCACGAAGCGCGCGGCTTTCTGTGATGCGGGGATGTCGAGGGTTCCCGCGAGTACCACGGGTTGGTTGGCGACGATGCCGATGACGCGGCCGTCGATGCGGGCCAAAGCGGTGACCGCGTTGGCTGCCCAACGGGCGCGGAGTTCCAGAAATTCGCCGTCGTCGACGAGTGCCGCGATGACCTTTCGCACGTCGTACGAGCCCGTCGACGATGCAGGAATGCAGTCGCCAGCCTCGGGTGTCGGCCTGTCCCACGGATCATCGGTCTCGAGAACTTCGGGCAGGGCATCGACGTTGTCGGGAAGATAGAGCAGCAGTTGTTCGACGGCTGTGAAGGCGGCGTCGAGGTCGGCCACGACGATTGATGCCACACCACTTGTACGAGCGTGTGTCGTTGCGCCGCCCAGTTCGTCGTTGCCGACGACTTCACCGGTGAACTCGGCGACCATCGTGGGTCCCGACACGAATGCGTACGCGTCTTCGGTCATCACAACGAAGTCTGCGAGCCCGATCAGCAGCGCGGGCCCCGACACGGCGGGTCCGTTCACGATGTGGATCGTCGGCACGATTCCCGAACACGCCGCAAGGGCCTTGGCGGCGGAGCCCCAACCGTGCAGCGCGGCGATGCCCTCGACGATGTCGGCGCCCGATGATCCGACAACCATGACCAGCGGCATCTTCTTTTCGAGCGCTGCGCGCGCGCCGGTTTCGATGACAAGTGATGCGTCGGCCGACAGCGCGCCACGGCGAACGCTTTCCTCGATCTCGATCCACATCACACTGCGTGCGGTCGACGGATCGAGGCCCTCGAACGTGCGTACCTCGGCACGTGCGGCACCCTTGACGGCCTTCACCAGTTGAACGGTGGATTTCGGCTCGGCGATCGACATGACGACGACGAGATTAGGCGCGGGAGAAGGGGAACGCCCCCTTGCCGACGTGTACGCCCGGCTGGCGTGGGCCGGCGCGGTTCACGACCTCGACGGCGATTTCGAGCGAGGCAAGTGTTGCGCGGTTGGGTTGGGGGCGGTGACGCTGGGCCCAGCCAACGACGCGGCGGGGCAGTTCAGGCACCTGGACGCGGGTGAAGTCGCCCTTCAGCCAGCCCGGAATTGCGCTCGCCGGGGCAATGGCGGCGCCGAATCCCTCGAAGGCCATCGACGCGAGAAGGCGGACGCCGTCGATTTCGGCCTGCGACTGCAGCAGCACTCCACGGTTCGCGGCAGCACGATCGACGATGCGCCGAAATGCCGTACTGCGCGGCGGCAACAAGAGCGGGTATGCGGCAAGTTCTTTCAGCGTGATCGATTCGCGTGAAGAGAGCTCGTGTTTGTTGGGAACGATCAACAACATGTCCTCGGCGAACAACGGCTCGACGCGGATTTCAGCCTCCTCCAGTGGCAGGTGGACGATTGCCGCGTCGATGCTGCCGTTCAAAAGGCGGGGCACGAGCGACGACGTGCTGCCTTCATGCACAACTGCACGCACGTCGGGGTGTGTCTTGGCCATTGAAACGAGCATGCGCGGCATCAACCAACGGGCAGTGGTGCCAAGGACACCGATGCGGGTGTCGCCCGTGATGTGGTTGTCACGTGACTTGATGTCGGTTTCGATGTCGTCGAGTTCGTGCAGAATTCGACGGGCCCGCTCGGCCACGATTTCACCCTCGTCGGTGAGCTTTCCCGACAGTCGGTCGACCAGCACGACTCCAAGGTCCTTTTCCAGTCGGCTGATGTGGGCCGAGACGTTGGACTGAACGGTGCCAAGGGCCCGGGCGGCCCCCGAGAACGAACCCTGTTCGGCGATGGCGATCAGGCTGGAGAGCTGGCGCAGTTCCATGACCTGGAAATTCGAGGGGTCGGGACATCCATCACAAAAAAAGATAGCAAGTATCACGCCGTTCGTCTTGAGTGTTTACGCACCGGCGTGTCAAGATATGAACACATACGCAAGCAACCCTTCCCCCAAGGGACTTGCAAGAACCACAAATGGTCCCCCCCGACCATGGTTCAAAAGGTTGAGAGGCCCCGCGTCCCCCACGCGGGGCTTCTCCCGTTCTCGGGGGCGTGATCTTGGCGAGGGGGTTCTACAGTGCGCCCATGGCCGGCGCTGCCTTTTTCGATCTCGATCGCACGCTGCTTGGCGAAGCATCCGGGCCCGTGTTGTCGCGGGCCCTTCGCGGAGCGGGAATCGGTGGGTCGGAATTCCCGCTCGAGCCTCTGCTGTACAAGGTCTTCAACACCTTGGGCGAGACGTTGCCGAGCATGGTGCTCGCCCGTCAGGGTGCGAGCGTTCTTGCCGGCACCCGACAAGCCGACGTGTGCGAAGCGACTGCAAGTGCGGTGCACGGTCTGCGCTCGTTGTTGCAGCCCTACGCGTCACGGGTGATGGAAGCGCACCGCGCGGCAGGAGACAAGGTCGTCATGGCAACGACGACGCCGTACGACTTCATCCTTCCGTTCGCACGGGACCTTGGATTCGATGACGTGATCGCAACGAAGTTTGCGGTCGATGGCGACGGCCGTTACACGGGCGAACTCGACGGACCGTTCGTGTGGTCGCAGGGCAAGTTGAACGCGGTGAAGTCGTGGGCGGCCGCCAATGGGGTGTCGCTCGCCGACAGCACCGCGTACTCCGACAGTTTCTACGATGCTCCGTTGTTGTCGGCCGTCGGGACGCCGTACGCGGTGAACCCCGATCCACGTCTTTCGTTGCTCGCTGCGGCACGGCGTTGGCGGGTCAAGAGTTTCGACGTTGCCGACGGGGTCTCGAAAGTGCCCGTGGTCGGCCTCGAGGTTCAGCGGCTTGCGTTGGCTCTGACGCGACCGACGACGTTTCCGTTTGCCCGTTTCAAGTTGTCGGGCATCGACAACATCCCACGCACCGGCCCGGCGATTTTGGTGGGGAATCACCGCAGCTACTTCGACGTCGCGGCAGTTGCGATGGCGGTCGCCCGGTCGGGGCGCACGGTGCGATTCCTGGGAAAGAAGGAAGTTTTCGACGCGCCGATCATTGGGCAGATAGCAACGGCGATGGGCGGCATCCGTGTTGACCGCGGTACCGGGAGTGAAGAGCCGTTGCTCGCCGCCGCCGAGGCTCTCGGCGTTGGTGAGATGGTGGCGATCATGCCGCAGGGAACCATCCCGCGTGGTCGCGCATTTTTCGATCCGGTGTTGAAAGGCAAGTGGGGTGCGGCTCGTCTTGCCGCTCACTCGCGTGTGCCGGTGATTCCCATCGGTCTGTGGGGAACCGAAGATGTGTGGCCACGTTCATCGCGCGTGCCGAATGTGTTGAACATCGTCAATCCACCGCTGGTCCGCATCACGGTTGGCTCGCCGGTCGCGTTGACCCACGACGATGTCGATGCCGACACGATGCGCATCATGAACGCAATCATGAACTTGTTGCCCGACGAATCGCGTTGGTCGGTCGAGCCGACCGACGAGCAGATTCGCCGGGCATCACCTCCGGCAAAAAAGCCGAAGTAGTTCCTATTTCTTTGCGACCTTTTGGCGCACGATGTTCAGCGCCGATCCGGCCTTGAACCACTCGACTTGTTCGGGGCTGAAGGTGTGCTTCGCCTCGAACTCGATCTTCGTGCCGTCGGGCTTGGTGATCACGCACTTCACGTTCTTGTCGGGTACCGGCGGAAGGTTGAGCACGCTGATGCGGTCGTCTTCACCGATCTTGTTGTACGTGTCGGGATCGGCGAAGGTGAGTGGGACGAGGCCCTGCTTCTTCAGGTTGGTTTCGTGGATGCGTGCGAACGATCGCGCAAAGATCACGACGCCGCCGCGGAAGCGCGGCTCCATCGCC
>CAZKVD010000124.1:0-4693 GCA_964556145.1 uncultured Bifidobacterium sp.
TCGTCACCGAGGCGCTCGCGCTTCTCGAGGCCGATGGCGTCGACACGAAGGGCGACGGCTTCGCGCCGATCGAAGTCACCCTCACCGAGGGTGGCAACTGATCAGCCCGATCGGTTAACGACAAAGGGCCCGGGTCTTTCGACCCGGGCCCTTTTCATTTGTCCGAATTCTTGGTTACTTGCCCGTGTAGTACGAGTCGGCGACGTTCAGTGCCTCGTCGATGATTGCCAGACCGTCGCGCACCTCTTGGTCGGTGATGACGAGTGGTGGTACCACGTGCATGCGGTTGAAGTGCGTGAAGGGCCACAGGTTCTGTGCCTTGCAGGCGGTGATGACATCGACCATCGGCTTGTTGTCGGCCCCTGCGGCGTTGAACGGCACCAGTGGCTCGCGTGTGGCGCGGTCGCGCACCAGTTCGATGGCCCAAAAGACACCGAGTCCACGGACGTCGCCGACCGAGGGGTGCTTGTCCTTCAGCTTCTGCAGTTCGGGCCCGATGATGTCGGTGCCGAGGTGGCGGGCATGCTCGACGATCTTTTCTTCCTTGAAGATGTTGATCGAGGCAACGGCCGACGCACAGGCCAGTGGATGGCCGCTGTAGGTGAGGCCACCCGGGAACTGGCGCTCACGGAACGTGTCGGCGATCTTGTCCGAAATGATGACGCCACCGAGGGGCACGTATCCGGAGTTGACACCCTTGGCAAAGCAGATGAGGTCGGGCGCAACGTTCCAGTGATCGACGGCAAACCACTCGCCGCAACGGCCGAAGCCGGCCATCACTTCGTCGCAGATCATGACGATGCCCGTGCGGTCGCAGATTGCGCGAACGCCCGCAAGGTAACCGGGCGGCGGAACGAGGATGCCGTTTGTGCCGACAACCGACTCGATCATGATTGCAGCGACGTTGTTTGCGCCCTCGACCATGATCACGTCTTCCAAGTGCTGCAGTGCACGCTGCGATTCTTCGGCCTCGCTCTGCGAGTGGAACTGCGAACGGTAGGGGTACGGGCCCCAGAACTTGATGATGCCGGGCATCGACGGTTCGCTTGCCCAGCGCCGAGGGTCACCCGTTGCCTGGATCGCACCCGCGGTTCCGCCGTGGTAGCTGCGGTAGGTCGTGAGGATCTTGTGACGTCCCGTGTGCAGGCGCGCCATGCGCATGGCATTTTCGGTGGCTTCGGCACCGCCGTTGGTGAAGAAGACCATGTTCAAGTCGCCCGGTGCAACCTCGGCGATCAAGCGTGCCGCCTCACTGCGGGCATCGTTGGCGTGGATCGGCGCGATCGTGCACAGGCGATCGGCCTGCTCTTTGATGGCCGCAACGAGCTTGGGGTGCTGGTGGCCGATGTTGACGTTGACGAGCTGGCTCGAAAAGTCGAGATAGCGCCGACCGGCGTCGTCCCAGAACCATGCTCCCTCGCCTCCGGCAACCACGATGGGGTTGATGAGGCTCTGCGCCGACCACGAGTGGAAGACGTGCTTGCGGTCGTTCGTAAAGGCGTCCGACGGACGAGTTTCGAGGCTGGTCATGAGACCAGCCTAGTGACCGCCCAGATAGGCCGCCCGGACGGCCGGGTCGTCGAGCAGTTCGATGCCCTTGCCTTCCTTGACCACGTTGCCGGTTTCGAGCACGTAAGCCCGGTGAGCACGGCGCAGAGCCTGGGCGGCGTTCTGCTCGACCAGCAGGACCGTTGTCCCCTGCTGGTTGATCTCGGTGATGATTGAAAAAATCTGGGCGATCAGCTTTGGCGCAAGACCCATCGACGGCTCGTCGAGCAACAAGAGACGCGGACGGCTCATGAGCGCACGCCCGATGGCCAGCATCTGCTGCTCGCCACCCGACAGGGTTCCGCCCAACTGGGTGATGCGCTCGCGCAGCCGCGGGAACAGGTGCATGACGCGTTCCATGTCCTCGTCTTTGGCCGCCGATTTGTGGTCGGCCCGGGTGTAAGTGCCCATGTCGAGGTTTTCGCGCACGGTCATGCCCGGGAAAATGCCACGACCCTCGGGGGACTGACAGATACCCAACTTCACTCGCTGGTGCGAGGGCATCGTGGTGATGTCTTGGCCCTCGAACTTGATCGATCCACCGATGACGGTGCGCAAACCCGAGATGGTTCGCATCGTGGTGGTCTTGCCTGCACCGTTGGCGCCGACGAGCGTGACGACTTCACCCTCGTTGACCGTGAACGACACGCCCTTCAGCGCCTCGATCTTGCCGTAGGCGACTCGGAGATCGGTTACCTCAAGCAGCATCGTCGGGCACTCCCAGATAGGCGGCGATCACGTCGGGGTTGTTCTGAACCTCGGCGGGTGAACCGTTGGCGATCACTTTTCCGAAGTCGAGAACCACGATGCGGTCGGTGACTCCCATGACAAGGCTCATGTCGTGTTCGATGAGCAGAACGGTGTAGCCCTGCGCGCGGATCTTGCGGATGAGATCCATCAGCTCCTGCTTTTCGGCAGGGGTGAAACCGGCAGCGGGTTCGTCGAGGCACAACAACTTTGGCTCGGTGGCAAGTGCGCGTGCGATCTCGAGACGTCGCTGGTAGCCGTACGGAAGGTTGCGTGCTGCGTCCCCGGCGCGGTCGGCGATGCCCATGAACGTGAGCAGCTCCATGGCCTTGTCGCGACCCTCGCGCTCTTCGCGATGGTGGCGGCGTGAACCAATGAGTGCACCGCCGACGCTGGTCTTGTGCTTGGCATCGGCACCGACCATGACGTTTTCGACTGCAGTCATGTCGGGGAAAAGCCGGATGTTCTGGAACGTTCGGGCGATGCCGCGCTTGGTGATCTGGAATCGCTTGAGTCCGGCGAGCGACTGCCCATCGAACGTCACCGCGCCACTGGTTGCCGCGTAGACCCCGGTGATGACGTTGAAGCACGTCGTCTTGCCGGCACCATTCGGCCCGATGAGGCCGAGAATCTCGCCACGCGAGATGCCAAACGTGACATTGCTGAGAGCGGTCACACCACCAAACTGCATCGTCACGTCATCGACGGAAAGAATCGTGTCAGCCACGGGTCACCTCCCCGGCGTCGGCAGATGATCTCCAGTTGGCCAACCAGCGCTCCTTGCGGATCTTGCGCGGAATGAGACCCTGCGGACGGAAGACCATCACGAGAACAAGCGCCACGCCGAACACGAAGACACGCTTGTCGGCAAAGCCGCGGAAGCGCTCGGGCATCCACGCACCCACTGCACCACCTAGGATCGCGCCCCACATGTTGCCGGTGCCACCCAACACGACTGCCGCGATGAAGAGGATCGACAGCTGCAACGGGAAGTTGCCGGGGTTGATGAAGCGCACCTTGCCGGCGTACAACGTTCCGGCAAGACCTCCGATGGCTGCACCGATGGCGAATGCCCACAACTTGAACGTGAAAGTGGGAACACCCATCAGTTCCGCGGCATCTTCGTCTTCACGGACCGCGTTCCATGCCCGACCAACCCGGCTGTTTTCGAGACGACGCAGCAGGAACACCACGATGATGATCACGGTGAGGCCGAGGAAGAAGTAGGGCTTGGCATCGAGAATGCCGAACTTGAGCGGCCCGATGTTCGGTGGCTTGGCAATGTTGCTGATGCCGCGGCTGCCTCCGAGCCAATCGGCGTTGTTCGCCGAGATTCGGATGATCTCACCAAAACCAAGGGTCACGATGGCGAGATAGTCGCCACGCAGTCGAAGCGTCGGCGTGCCCAAGATGACTCCCGCAAGCATCGATACCGCGACAGCGATCGGTACGCACACCAGCCACGGCAGGTTCGCATGCTGACTCGACAGGATGCCGACCACATAGGCACCAATTGCGTAGAAGCCCACGTAGCCGAGGTCGAGCAGACCCGCGAGACCAACGACGACGTTCAGGCCGAGGGCCACGAGCACGTAAATGACGACCTTGTCGGTGATGACGCCCTCGAAACTGGTACCGGGTGTGTCGACCAGCCATCCGAGCACCGGGACCTCGGGCCACCACGGCATGAGGTACAGCGACACGACGAAGAGTGCAATCAACGACCAACGCGAGACCTTGGGCAGTTCGCTGATCTTGTCGCCGAGACCCGACACGGCCCGCGCAGGTGCGGTGAGGTTCTTGAAGGTATCGGAGAGGCTCATACGCGGGCCTTTGCAAGGGATTCACCGAGAATGCCGGTGGGTCGGAACATGAGCACGACGAGCAGCAGGACGAAGGCAATCACGTCCTTCCACTGACCACCGAAGATTGCGGCCCCGTAGTTTTCGCCAAGACCAAGAACGAGGCCGCCCAGAAGGGCGCCACGCAGGTTTCCGATGCCGCCCAATACTGCGGCGGTGAACGATTTGACGCCCAAAAGGAAGCCGATGTTGAAGCGCGTCTGGTCGTAGACCAAGGTGAACATCATCGCTGCTGCTCCGGCCATCACGCCGCCCAACAGGAAGGTGACGAGAATGACGAAGTCGACGTTGACGCCGAGAATCTTGGCAGTCTCGACGTCTTGGGCGACTGCGCGAACACCACGGCCGAGTCGGGTGCGATTCACGAACAACACGAGCGCTGTCATCATCAGCAAGGCGCCGACAATGACGAGCACGTAGTCGATGCGCACGTCGGTGCCGAGAAACTCGAAGAGAACCTTCTTCTCGAGCACGCGCGGGGTTTGGTACTGCTCACGGTCACGCGGGCTCCAAATTGCAACCGCCTCGGCGATGGC
>CAZKVD010000125.1:0-4594 GCA_964556145.1 uncultured Bifidobacterium sp.
GCCGTAGCTGCACTGTGATTCGCCACTGCAGCTGCGCGGCAGATACTTCGATTTCAGCTCGTGGCTGCCGAAATTGATGACGGGCAGCATGCCCAACTTCGAGATGAGGAACATGAGGCTGGTGCTCGCACACACGCGTGCGAGCTCTTCGGCAACGACGGCCTGTGTGACAAGCGATGCGCCACTACCCCCGTATTCGGCGGGGTACGACAATGCAGTCAATTCCATTTGCTGAAGAGCCTTGAATGCATCCCACGAGAATTCCCCAACACGATCGGTTTCTGCCGCGAGCGGGGCGATCTTGTCTTCGGCGAACTTGCGGACGACGTTGCGGAATTCGATCTGTTCATCGTCAAGTGAGAACTGCTGTTCGGTCATCTCGGTGTCCTTTCCTTATTTCTTCGTGTAGTCGTAGAAACCACGCCCGGCCTTGCGGCCGAGAAGGCCGGCGTCGACCATTCGCGACAGCAGGGGAGGTGCTGCATAGAGAGGTTCTTTGAACTCGGCGTACAGGCTCTCGGCGATCGCAACGATCGTGTCGAGACCGATGAGATCAGCAAGGCGCAGCGGGCCCATCGGGTGCGCACAACCCTCGACCATTCCGAGGTCGATGTCTTCGGCTGATGCATAGCCGGATTCCATCATGCGCACGGCCGAGAGGATGTACGGAACGAGAAGTGCGTTCACGATGAAGCCCGCACGGTCGTTCGAGCGAATGACCTTCTTGTTGAGGCTGTTTTCGGCGAATTCCACGGCGCGCGAAATGGTGTCGGTCGAAGTGAGAAGCGACGGCACGAGTTCGACGAGCTTGAGAACGGGGACCGGGTTGAAGAAGTGCACGCCGACAACTTGGGACGGGCGCTTGGTCGCCATGCCGAGTTTCATCACCGGGATCGACGACGTATTGGTGGCAAGAATTGCGTTGTCGTCGTCGACGTACTTGTCGAGTTGCGCGAAAACTTCGGTCTTCAGTCGTTCGTCTTCGATGATCGCTTCGACAACCAACTGACGGTCGGCAAAGTCGGCGAGGTCCGTTGTGAAGCTGAGGCGCGCAAGCGCCGAGTCACGGTCGTCCTCGGTGATCTTGTTGGCGCCCAGTGCCCGGTCGAGCGACGAGGTGAGACGCTTCTGCCCGGCCTCCATTGCGGCGGGGTTGGCCTCGCGCACCATGACGTCGAGTCCGGCGCGGGCGCAGACCTCGGCGATGCCCGACCCCATGAGGCCGCATCCAACGACTCCGACTCGGGTAACGGGGGCTGTAGGCATCATTTCTGCTTTCGTTGCGATTCGATGCCTCTATCTTGCCTTTCCTACCGCTCGGTAACCGATGGCAACCGCGTTCGGGGTGCGTGAAACGTGTCGCCTACCCTCGGGGCATGGACTTCTCTATTCCTGAAGAAATTCAGGCCACGCTCGACTCCCTCGATGCCTTCATCGAGCGTGAGATCAAGCCTCTCGAACAGCAGGACGACAACATCCGCTTCTTCGACCACCGGCGTGAGTGGGCCCGTACAGATTTCGACAACGGGGGCGTGCCGCGCGAGGACTGGGAGGCGTTGTTGCGCGAGATGCGCCGACGTGCCGACGCCGCTGGTTGGCTGCGTCTTGCCCTGCCCAAGGAGTACGGCGGCAAGAGCGCGAGCAACCTTGAAATGGCGATCATCCGCGAGCACCTCGCCACAAAGGGACTTGGTCTGCACAACGATCTGCAGAACGAGTCGAGCATTGTCGGAAACTTCCCGACGGTCTTGATGATGCGCGACTTCGGCACCGACGCGCAGAAAGCGCAGTGGATGCCGGGCTTTCTCGACGGCACGCGACGTCTCGCATTCGGTCTCACCGAACCGAACCACGGCAGCGATGCCACGTACCTGGAAACCACGGCCTATCGCGACGGCGACGAGTGGGTACTGAACGGGATGAAGCGCTGGAACAGCGGCCTGCACCACGCAACCCACGACATCATCTTCGCCCGCACCAGTGGCAAGCCCGGAGACCCCGTGGGAATCACCGCTTTTCTCGTTCCCACCGACTCGCCGGGTTTCAAGGTCGAGTTCTTCTGGTGGACCTTCAACATGCCCACCGACCATGCCGAAGTCAGCATGAAAGACGTGCGCGTCGGATCCGACGCGGTGTTCGGTCGCGTCGACCACGGTTTGGAACTTGCCCAGCATTTCGTGCACGAGAACCGCATTCGCCAGGCCGCGTCGTCACTCGGCGCCGCGCAGTTCTGCATCAACGAGGCGGTCAAGTACTCGAACAGTCGCGTGACGTGGGGCAAGAAGCTGTCGAGCAACCAGGGCATTCAGTTTCCGCTGGTCGAACTGCACACCGAGGCGGCGATGTTGCGCCAGCTCGTGCGTTACACGGCATGGTCGCTCGACAACAAACACCACATGGAAGTCACGCACATGGTCGCGATGTGCAACTACCGCGCCAATCGTTTGGCGTGCGAGGCGGCCGACCGGGCCATGCAGACCTGCGGCGGGGTGGGCTATTCGCGCCACATGCCCTTCGAGCACATCTACCGACACCACCGCCGCTATCGCATCACCGAGGGCAGCGAAGAGATCCAAATGCGCAAGGTGGGCAGCCAGCTCTTCGGCTTCGGAGCCTCGGCCGAGCGTCGCTAGATTTCTGTCCATCGGCGGGTTGACACTCGGTGTTTGGTACGCCTAACATAGTTAGGTAATCCTTACATCCCGAGTTGTCGGAGGTTCTCCATGGGAGCAAGTTTCCTCATCACTTTGCGCGAAGGTCTTGAAATCGCGCTCGTCCTGGCGATTCTCATCGCGTATCTGGTGAAGAGCGGTCGCCGAGCCGAGATCACGACCGTCTGGAAGGGCGCGGGCCTCGCTGCGGCGTTGTGTCTGGTTGGGGGCATTGCATTCAACGCATTCGTCGGAGAATTTGAAGGCAAGCCCGAGCAGTTCATCGAGGGAACGATCGCTTTGGCCGCGGCGGTCGTGCTCACCTGGATGATTTTCTGGATGAGAAAGAACTCGCGCGGCCTCGGCGCCGAACTGCGGGCGCAGGTCGACGCCGCGACCTCCGACAGGTCGCTTGCAGCGATCGCTTTCGTTGCCGTGATTCGTGAAGGTCTGGAAACGGTGCTCTTTCTCATCTCGGCTGAGACGGCATCGTCGAGCGGCTCGAGTGTCGTCGTCGGTGGTTTGCTT
The DNA here is from genome assembly GCA_964556145.1 of uncultured Bifidobacterium sp. Lineage (GTDB taxonomy): Bacteria > Actinomycetota > Acidimicrobiia > Acidimicrobiales > Ilumatobacteraceae > F1-20-MAGs119. Next base: position 3,180 of record CAZKVD010000125.1, read on the forward strand.
GGTTTGGTGGTTGCGGCAATCCTCGGTCGACTTGTGTACGCCGGTGGCAACCGGATCAACCTGAGAACCTTCTTCAGTGTCACCGGAATTCTCTTGATCCTCTTTGCGGCCGGTCTCTTCGGCAAGTTCTTCCACGAGTACCGCGAACTCCTTGGTTTCGAATCCGGGTGGTTGGTCGAGCCCTTCTGGACCATCACGTCGGGAGCGTGGAGTTCGGGCACGTTCTACGACTTCATGAAGGGCTTCTTCGGCTGGCACAACGAGGCTGAGCACGTTCGGGTCATCGCGTACTTCGCATACCTGATCCCCGTTGGCTGGGCGTTTTTGGTTGGTGGTCGCAGCGAATCAGCGACAAAAACCTCCGCAAACGAAAAGGTTCCCAGCCGCGCCTGAAATTCGGTCCGCCGAATAACCTTGCCGCATGTCCACGACACCTGACGGCACCCCAGTCGACATCAAGCCACGTAGCCGCGACGTCACCGACGGTCCGCAGAAGGCACCGGCTCGCGCCATGTTGCGCGCCGTCGGACTGGGCGATGCCGATTGGGAAAAACCACAGATCGGTATCGCCTCGGCGTGGAACGAGGTCACACCCTGCAACATGACGCTGCGCAAGTTGGCGCAGTTCGCAAAGGTTGGCGTCCAGCAGGCAGGCGGAGTGGCACTCGAGTTCGGCACCATCACCGTCAGCGACGGCATCTCGATGGGCCACGAAGGAATGCGTGCATCGCTGGTCAGTCGCGAGGTCATCACCGACTCGGTCGAGACGGTTGTTCACGCCGAACGTTTCGATGGCTTCGTCGGCCTCGCCGGCTGTGACAAAAGCATTCCATCGATGTTGATGGCCGCCGCGCGCCTCAATCTCCCGTCGGTGTTCGTCTACAACGGTTCGATCATGCCCGGACAGCTGCACGGCAATGCGCTCGACATCACCAGCGTGTTCGAAGCCGTCGGCGCGCACGCGCTCGGCACGATCGACGATGCGGAATTGAAGGCGATCGAAGAACACGCGTGTCCGGGTGAAGGCGCGTGTGGCGGCATGTTCACCGCCAACACGATGTCGTCAATCGCCGAGGCGCTCGGCATGAGTCTTCTCGGTACCGCATCGGCACCCGCCATCGACCCGCGCCGTGAAGACGACGCTCGTCGTGCGGGTGAGACCGTCGTCAACATGTTGCGCCTCGGTTTGCGTCCGCGCGACATCATGACGAAGAAGGCATTCGAGAACGCCATCGCCATCACCAATGCGCTGGGCGGCAGCACCAACGCGGTGTTGCATTTGCTCGCAATCGCCCACGAAGCCGGCGTCGAGTTGAGCCTCGACGACTTCAACCGCATCGCTGCAAAGGTTCCGCACTTTGCCGACCTGAAGCCCGGCGGCAAGTACCACATGTCCGACGTCGATCGCATCGGTG
>CAZKVD010000126.1:0-4567 GCA_964556145.1 uncultured Bifidobacterium sp.
GCGGCAACCGTTGTCGACGACGCTGTCGTCGTGGTTGACGAACTCGTCGTCGTTGCCGCGGTCGTCGCCGGAGCCACAGTCGTTGTGGTTGTTGTTGTTGTCGTCGTCGTTGTGGTTGTCGTCGTGGAGGTGGCGAACCGGGCGAGCCCATTCTGCGTCACGGTGATCAATCTCTCACCCGACTCATTCAATGCTATTTCCGAAAGACCCGTGCTTGAGTTGGGATCGGCTTGCCAAGTCGCCCCACCGTCTCGTGACACACGTACGAGATGACCGATGTAGCCGTACGCCATCGTCGAACCGTCACGCGAGACAGCTATCGCTATGTCACCACTCGTACCGCTTGCATCAGCAATCGGGTCCAAGCGAGCCCACGACGCACCTGAATTGCGGGACACCCAGACTCCATTGTCACCATCGGGCCCCCACGATGCCTTCGCCATGATGTAGCGGCCATCGCCCGACATAGCGATGGTGGTCCACACCACACTGTTGAGATTGAGCGCGAGCGACCATGAGTTGCCAAAGTCGTTGGAGAGGTAGATACCTCCGCTATCGCGGCCAACCGCCACCGTTGATCCATCGGTGGACAGTGCAACTTCTCTCCAATCGACCGAAGTTGGATCGACTGTGAGTCCCGTCGTTCCGGCATTCGACCATGTCGCGCCGCCATCACTCGACCTTTTCAGGCTGCTCGCGGCCGAAGACAACCTTGCTACTGCGAAGATTCTGCTTCCATCCTGCGACACCGCGACGCCCGTCCACTCACGAATTCCGGCCCCATCCTGCGCTGCCCACGATGCGCCTCCATCGCGCGACAGATGGAGCGGCCCCGTGTAATCGGTGCTGCTGACCTGACCGAGTCCGATCACGGTTTGTCCATCACCCGACGTCGCGAGATTGTTCCAATATCTGCGTACCGGCGAGGACGACAACTCGGCCCATGAGGCTCCCCCATCGACGGTCTTCCAAATACGACCGTTGTTCGAGACGACGTCGTGTCGGGCCGAATAGGCGACTAGGCCCCCATCTGACACGGCCAGTGCCGTCCAACTACCGGTGCTGCCGTCGACATCGGTCCAGGTGTACGACGCAAAGGCGATGGCCGAGGGCACGAGGACCAGGGTCCCGACTGCGAGAAGCGCGGTGAGTTTTTTTCTCATTGAACGAGAATCTAATCAAGAATTTCGACGCGAACCCTCTTGTTGCCCTTGCCCTTGTTCTCTAACTTCACGACGCGCAACCGGCCGACATCTTTGGTCGATTCGACATGGGTGCCACCATCGGCTTGCTTGTCGAGGCCGACGATGTCGACAACGCGGATTTCCTTGACGGTCTCGGGGATCAGCGACACCTTCGTGCGAATGAGGTCTTCGTCCATCACCGCCGTGTCACGAGGCAGGAAACCGACGGTGATCGGATGGTCGCGTTCAATCGCCTCGTTGACGAGTTCCTCGACTCGCTGCGCAAAACCCTCGGGCAGCGGGTCGAACTCGAAGTCCATGCGAGCCGACAGTGGCTCCATGTTCCCACCGGTGACGGGCACCTGCCACTCGTTCCAAATGACACCGCAGAGAATGTGCATCGCGGTGTGCGTGCGCATCAACTTGAAACGACGATCCCAATCGACGACTCCGTGGACGCCGTCACCGACGTTCGGCACCGGACCCTGCAACGTGTGCCAAGCCAGCTCACCTTCCTTACGCACTTCAGACACATGAGCCGCACCCAACGTTCCCGTGTCGTGCGGTTGGCCGCCACCGGTTGGATAGAAGTAAGTCGCGTCAAGTGCAACGCGGTTGCCGTCGACGGCGATCACCGTTGCATCGAACTCGCGCACGAACGCATCCCGCAGATAAGCGAGGTCGGTGTGCACTTGGGCCTCCGTCAGAGAAGTTCGACGAGTTCGTCAACCGGGGTGAGCATGCCCGTGCAGAACGGGCCGAACTCGGCGAAGTCGGCCGAAGCCTGATCGAAGCGCATCGTGTAGACGACCTCTTTCAGGTCGTCGGGGTTCACCGCAAACAACGTGACGCCCCACTCGTAGTCATCGAGACCGGTTGAACCCGTGACGAGCTGCGTCACCTTTGCGCCGAACTTGCGGCCGCTGTGGCCGTGCTCTTGCATCTGGCGCAGGCGCTCTTCGAACGGCAAGGTGAACCAGTTGGCACCCACATTGCGGCGCTTGGACATTGGGTAGAAGCAGAAGGCGTTCTTGCCCGGTACCGGAATCTGTGGGTACAGACGCGCGTTCAGCATTTCCTGGGGTACTCCAACTGCGTACTCGCTGACTTCGGTCAGCGACACGTAACTGTCGACGATGTCGAGACCCGCACGCTGGACCGCGGTTTGGAACCGACGCAGCTCGCGCATGTCGTTGGCCAACACCATGAAGCATGCATCGCTCTTGTGTCCCAGCATCGACACCGTGATGACGGTGAGACCTGCAGCCTCGGCCTCTTTCACCGCATTGATCGTTGCCTGACGATCGAAGGTCTGACCGGCCTTGCAGAACAGGTGCAAGACACCCATGCCGACCGAGGGGGACATCGGTTCACTCATGAACGACACGCTACCCCTGGGCTTTTACGAACGCCGAAGCCACCCTGTCGTCGGCCCCGGGCGAGGAGAAAAGAAAGAATGAAGGTTCGACGAGTTCCAGCTCCATCAACTGCGGCCGCCCATCGGCGTCGGGGATGACGTCGACCCGGGCATACAAAGGCGCCGCACCGAACCGACGTGCGAGGAACGCCATGATCTGCTCCCCCAACGACACCTCGGCAGGAGTCGCAACTCGCGCGCCGATGTCCTCGGCCGCGTAAAGCCCGTTTCCCATGTCGGGTTCCACGGCAAGAATCGCACCCTTGCGGAACGCGTGGCTGAGTTCTCCGTTCAGCCACACCATTCCGGTTTCGCCGCGCTCGTCGATTCCCGACTCGTAGGGTTGCATCATCGCCGCTGCACCGGCCGCGATGATTCGTGCGACGTGCGTGACAACATCACCGATCGTCAACGACGCATCGCGGTAGCGAGATGTGTCGTGTGATCCGGCCGAGATGCTGGGCTTCACCACGATGTCGTTTCCAAACTCGTCGATCACGTCACGAACCGACGCTTCATCGGCAGAGGAAATGAAGCGGGTCGGGACAACCGGGACTCCGCCGGCCGAGAGTTCGGCGAGATAACGCTTGTCGCTGTTCCACTCGACGATTTCGCAGGAATTGAACACCCGCGTGACTTTCGATGCTTCACGAAGCCAGGCGAGAAATTCGTCACGACGCAGGTGGTAGTCCCACGGACTGCGCAAGAAGATCGCCGAGTACTGCGACCAGTCAATCGCGTCGTGCCAGTTCACAAAATGAAACTGGGTGCCGGCTCTTTCGAGCGCGGCACCCAGAATCGGAAGATCCTCATCGAGATCGCGCGACACCGAAGCGGTGACGAGCGCGATCACGACGAAGCGGGGGGAAGAGCGAACGACTTAGAAGTCGTCCATGCCGCCGCCCGGCATTGCCGGTGCGGATGCTTCGGGCTTGTCGGCGATGACGGCCTCGGTGGTGAGGAACAGTGCCGCGATCGACGCTGCGTTCTGCAGTGCCGAGCGGGTCACCTTCGCCGCGTCGATGACGCCGAGCTTGACCAGGTCTTCGTATTCGCCGGTTGCGGCGTTCAGACCCTCGTTGCCCTTCAGCGACTTGACGCGCTCGACGACAACGCCACCTTCCATGCCGGCGTTTTCCGCAATCTGCTTCAGCGGACCTTCGAGCGAACGCGCGACGAGCTTGGCACCCGTTGCTTCATCACCGGTCAGCGTGGCGGCGCGCTCGAGCACTGCGGACTGCGCACGAAGAAGTGCAACGCCGCCGCCGGGGACGACGCCTTCTTCGATTGCGGCCTTGGTGGTGCTGACTGCGTCCTCGATGCGGTGCTTCTTTTCCTTCAGTTCGACCTCGGTTGCAGCGCCGACCTTGAGAACTGCAACGCCACCCGACAACTTCGCGAGACGCTCTTGGAGCTTTTCGCGGTCGTAGTCGGAATCGGTGTTGTCGATTTCGGTCTTGATCTGGCTGATGCGACCCTTGATGTCGGCTTCATCGCCGGCACCTTCGATGATCGTGGTCTCGTCCTTGGTGATGACGACGCGCTTGGCGCGACCGAGCAGATCGAGCGTGACGGTCTCGAGCTTCAGGCCGACTTCCTCGCTGATGACCTGGCCACCGGTGAGGATTGCCATGTCCTGGAGCATCGCCTTGCGGCGATCGCCGAAGCCGGGAGCCTTGACGGCTGCGCTCTTGAAGGTTCCGCGGATCTTGTTGACCACCAACGTGGCGAGCGCTTCACCCTCGACATCCTCGGCGATGATGACGAGCGGACGGCCACCCTGCATCACCTTTTCAAGGACGGGCAGCATGTCGCGCACATTCGAGATCTTCGACGACACGAAGATGATGTACGGATCGTCGAGCGAGGCTTCCATGCGGTCGGCGTCGGTGACGAAGTACGGCGAGATGTAGCCCTTGTCGAAGCGCATGCCTTCGACGAGATCCATCTCCATGCCGAAGGTCTG
>CAZKVD010000127.1:0-4531 GCA_964556145.1 uncultured Bifidobacterium sp.
GCACCCAGAACACCTGGCCCTCGCGCAGCAGTTCGCGGCGGATGGCCTCGACGGCAAGTCTCTTGTCGAGTTCGCCGACGTAGGTCAGGATCGGTTGACGATCGGCCGGCGGCGTTTGAAGCAATGACAGATCGCGAATGCCGACGAGGCTCATCTCGAGTGTGCGTGGAATCGGCGTGGCGCTGAGCGTCAACACGTCGACGTTCGTGCGCATCTTTTTCATCGCTTCCTTGTGGTTCACTCCGAAGCGCTGTTCCTCGTCGACGACGAGAAGTCCGAGGTCCTTGAACTTGAGACCCTCTTGCAGGAGTCGATGCGTTCCGATGACGCAGTCGACATCGCCCGTCGCAAGTCCGGCGATGATTTTCTTGGCCTCGGCGGCCGTTTGGAACCGCGACAGCACCTCGACCCGCACGGGGAAGCCCGCGAAACGATCACGGAATGTCGTGCCGTGCTGCGACGCAAGCAACGTGGTGGGGCACAACACGGCCACCTGTTTGCCGTCTTGTATCGCCTTGAATGCCGCGCGCACGGCGATTTCCGTTTTGCCGAATCCGACGTCGCCGCACACGAGGCGATCCATCGGAATCGCGCGTTCCATGTCGCCCTTCACCTCGGTGATTGCCTTGCGTTGGTCGGGAGTTTCCACGTACGGGAATGCGGCCTCCATGTCGTGTTGCCATGGTGTGTCCTGTGCAAAGCAATGACCCTCGGCCGTCACGCGGCGCTGGTAAAGCACCACCAGTTCCTGGGCGATTTCTTGAACGGCAGAGCGCACCTTGGACTTGGCACGCGTGAAGTCGGACCCACCGAGACGGTGCATCGTCGGTGTTTCGCCACCCACGTACTGGCGAATCGTGTCGATCTGATCGGTCGGCACGTACAGCTTGTCGCCGCCCTTGTATGCGAGCAGCAGATAGTCGCGCTGGCTGCCACCGATGGAACGACTGACGAGGCCCTCGAACTTGCCGACACCGTGGTGGTAGTGGACGACGTAGTCGCCGGGCTTCAGGTCCTGGAACGAGGTGCCCGATGCACGGGGCTTTTGACGCCGCGGTCCGGGTCGGCGTCCGGTGAGGTCGGACTCGGCGATCAGCGCAAGGTTGGCGCCGGGAATGAACGCACCGTGGTGCAAGCGGTGCACGGTGACGAAGATGCCCGGGCCGACTTCGTCGCGTCGCTTGGCGGGCAGCGAGTCGAGGTCGATGACGTCGGCACCCTCGCCGCGCAGGCTTTCGGCGATGCGTGCGGCCGAGTTCGCGGTGTCGGCTGCAACGATGACGCGCGAACCACCGCGGGCAAGTTCGGCGAAGCGACGCACGGCACCCGCGGGATCGTTGGTGATTGGCCCCCACGCACTGGCATTCACGCTCTTTGTCGAGCCGGTGTCGGCGGCGGCGAGTAGGTGGTACGCCGGCACCGAACCGGCTTCGGCGAGAACGTTGTCGGGTGCTGCGTGCAGGCGCGGGAAATCATCGGCCTTCGGGTCGCGACCCCAAGTGGTGGCAAGCGCGCTGGCGATGTCGGCCTCTTCGGCCAGGATGTCGAGGCCGCGGTCGCGGATGCGACGTGGTTCGACGAAAACAAAACGAATGTCGGCAGTGGACCCGGGGCCGTGTGCGATGTCGAGTGCGGTCGATGCAAGCGTCGAGCCGTCGCTGAACCACGGAAGCCAGCTCTCCATGCCGTCGAACACCAGACCCTCGGCGATGCGATCCCAGTGTTCGCGTCCCCACGGTTCGGCACCGACGAGACCCGCCGCGCGTTCGCGCATCGATTCGTCGACGAGGAATTCGCGTGCGGGTTGGATCCACGTCTCTTCGATCGTGGCGGTGCCGCGTTGGTCGTTCACGTTGAAGTTCTGCAGTCGTTCGATTTCATCGCCCCAGAACTCGACGCGCAGGGGTTCGTCGTGGGTCGACGCAAAGACGTCGACGATTGCACCGCGCTGGGCGACGTGGCCGCGAAGCTCGACCAGATCTTCGCGTCGGTAGCCCAGCGTCACGAGGTCGCGCACCAACTGCGTCGGATCGATCTGCATGCCGACCTTCAGGTGCAACGGCCAGGGCTGCGATGTGTCGACGGCCGTGGCAGGCGCAGTTTTCTGAAGCAATGCGCGTGCGCCGGCAACGATCACCCGTGGACGTTGCGTCGCATTGCGCAAGCGCCACAAGACTTCGAGCCTGCGCCCCATCGTTTCGACGTTGGGGCTGATGCGTTCGAAGGGCAACGTCTCCCATGCGGGAAACAGTGCAACGTTGCGTTCGCCGATGAGGGCCTGCAGGTCGTCGGCAATTTGGCCGGCGGCCTGGCCCGTTGCGGTGGCGACGATGAACGTGGCATCGGGGTGCAGTGAGGTCAGCGCGGCGATGACGGCCGGGCGCGCCGCGTCGGGACATGCCACCGCGCCGTCGCGGCCCGACAACGTGCCCGACACCACCGAGTCGGACGCGACCAGATGACCGACGACTCCGATGCTCACGAAACCGGCCTCATCGGTTGAACGCGTTCATCGTTGCGGCGGGGCCGTTGGCAATCAGCGATTCGACGGCATCGGCTGCGCGGGCCTCGGCGTCGTCGAGCACTGCGCGTTCGGCCGGGGGAATCTTGCGCAGAACATGGTCGGCGCCCTGTTCGGCACTCGGCGGCTTGCCGACACCGATGCGAACTCGCAGGTAGTCCTGCGTCGACAAGTGCGATGTGATCGAGCGCAGACCGTTGTGTCCGGCCAAACCACCGCCCTCTTTCACGCGCACGATGCCGGGTTCGAGATCGAGCTCGTCGTGGACGATGACGAGGTGCGAGGCGAACTGGTCGGGCTTCATGTTGTGGCGCTTCACGAGTCCCCGCACGGCCTGGCCCGATTCGTTCATGAACGTCAGTGGAACCGCAAGGACGATCTTTTTCTCGTTGATCACGACTTCGGCGACGAGTGATTTGTCGCGGCCTTCTTTCAGGGTGCCCCCGTGACGACGGGCGAGTTCGGCGACGGCGTCTTGTCCGACGTTGTGACGCGTGCGTTCGTATTTCTTGCCGGGATTACCCAGACCGACGACGATCCACATGGCGGAGCGACCCCGGAAGTGCGGGCCGGAAAATTACGATGCGGCGGGAGCGGCGCCCGCTGCAGGTGCTGCGCCGGCTGCCGGTGCGCCCGTTGCTTCGCCGCGGCTGGTGAGAACCGTGACGACGACGAGGTCGGGATCGCCAACAGCAGTGACGCCGGCGGGCAACGTGATGTCGCGAAGGTGGATGACGTCGTTGACGGTCATGTTGGTGATGTCGACGACGATCTCGTTCGGCATTGCCGACGGCGTGGTGCGCACTTCGATGCTGTCGACGGCTGCGTCAACGAGGCCACCCTCGGACACAACCGCCTTGGCGGTGCCCGACAGGTTGATCGGAACGCTGACGACGATCTCTTCGGTCATGCTGATCTGCTGGAAGTCGATGTGGCTGACCGTGCGACGCACGGGGTGGCGCTGCAGTTCCTTCACGATGGCGGGGTAGGTGCTGCCACCGACCTTCAAGTCGATGATCGTGTTGACACCGGCCGGGCCGGACAGAGCGGCGCGCAGGTCGCGGCGGGCAACGGTGACCGACATGGGAGCCATGCCGTGGCCGTAGAGGACGCCCGGGATTTTGTCTTCGCTGCGGAGACGGCGGGAGGCGGCGCTGCCAGTGGCGCGGCCGAGGTCAGCGGTGAGAGATGCATTCGCCATAGGGGACTGGAGTCTATGGGCCGATTTCCGCGAAAACCCACGCCGCGGTCGGGTTCGACCGGCGCTCGGTCAGGACTGGTTCTCGCCGCCGAAGAGCTCGCTCACGCTGGTTTCATCGAACACCGCGGCAAGAGCGTCGGCCAGGATTTGGGCGACCGAGAGAACTTCGATCTTGTCGATGGCCTTGTCCTTGGCGAGCGGCAGGGTGTTCGTGAGAACCACCCGTGAGATTGCGCTGTGTTCGAGGCGCTCGATCGCCGGGCCCGACAACACGCCGTGGGTGGCCATGGCCCACACCTCGGTGGCGCCGCGCTCGAGCAGCAGTTCGGCAGCCGACACGATGGTGCCACCGGTGTCGATCATGTCGTCGGTGAGGATGCACAAGCGGCCCTCGACTTCACCGATGACTTCCTTTGCGACCGCCACGTTGGTCGTGCCCTTTGGCCGACGCTTGTTGATGAACGCAACGTCGGCGTTCATGTCGGAGAGGTGCTGGGCAAAACGCTCGGCAACCTTCACGCGACCGGCGTCGGGCGACACGATGACCATGCCGTCGCTGGCGTTCTTGCGCACGTACTTCTCGAGCACGGGCATTGCGGTGAGGTGGTCGACGGGACCGTCGAAGAAGCCCTGGATCTGGCCACTGTGCAGGTCGACCGACACCATTCGGCCCGCGCCCGCCGCGCGGAACATGTCGGCAACGAGACGTGCAGTGATGGGTTCGCGGCCCTCGGCCTTGCGGTCTTGACGTGCGTATCCGTAGAACGGGCACACGGCGGTGATGCGCTTGGCCGACGCGCGGTAGGCGG
>CAZKVD010000128.1:0-4502 GCA_964556145.1 uncultured Bifidobacterium sp.
TCTCGGCCAGACCGTTCGCAATCCCATCGACCACGTCGAGGTGTTTCCCGCACCGGCGCACGTGACCAAGGTGCGATTCACCACCGACGAACTGTGCTCGGTGTGCCCCGTCACCCAGCAGCCCGACGTGGCGAACCTGGTGATCGAGTTCGAGCCCAACGAGTGGTGCATCGAATCAAAGTCGCTGAAGCTGTACCTGTGGCGCTTCCGCGACATGCCGGTGTTTGCCGAGGCATTGGCGGCCGAGATTGCGAACGAAGTGATGGAGACCGTCAAGCCCCGTCACGTGAAGGTGTGCCTGACCCAACGCCCCCGCGGGGGTATCGAGGTCTATGCAGAAGCCGAGCGCAGCGGGAAGTAACGCCGAACGTTCGGCTTAGAAGGCGCGAACGAGCCGCACCAAGCACAGCCGCGCGGCTGCGTTGGCTTTGTTGAACCCCACGCCGTCTTCCATGTACATGGCGTTGCGTGCGTTGCCGTTCATGAAGTCGGTCGATGTCCAGTAGCAGGTGCCCTTGGCTTGCTTGATGAGGAACGACGCATACTTGGCGGACTTGTTCTGCGACGTGGTGTTCATCAAGTAGAACGCCTCGAGCGTTGACGGCACGTGCCAGTCGGTCTTGCCGAGCAGTGAGCGACTGGCCAGGGTCCCGATGCCCGGCTGGCATGCCGCGCGGTTCGCGGCAGTGTTGGCTTTACCCGCGCCGAGCCCGGGGTTGGTCGCGACGGCAACCGATGCAGCCGTTGCGCACCAGAAAGTGGGCTGGCTTGCGGCGTCGCTGGGTGCGACTTCCAGATACTGGCCCCACTCTTGGCGATACTCGCCGACGTAGAACACGATGCCACCGCCGGGGCCAACGTCACCGATGCGACAGAGGCCGCCCTTGGCGCAGGGCTGACGGGAGTCGGTCTTTGTCGCGTAACTGGTGCCGACGCCCTTTGGTCCGAACATGCGGATTGCGCGACCGATACGGGCATCACGTGCCGCGAGCGGGTAGGGCGTTCCGTCGGCGCCGTACAGGGTCCATACGTTGTCGGCGTCGTACTGCGTCGAGGTGGCGTAGAAGCCCTGCGACAGACCAACGACCGAGCGATTCAGATACAGCTGAATCATTTCGTCGCGCGACGGCAGGAACCAATCGTCGTATCCGCCCATCGCGAAGTTGGCAGCGTCGTTGCCGAGGCCGCTTGTGCAGAAACGTGACATGAACGTGGTGTTGCGGTTGCCCTGTGACAGGTCGACATAGTTCGAACCCCATGAAAAACCGGCGCGGTTGCACCACGTGTTGGCTTTCATGTCGAAGCGGGTGGCTTCGAAGTACTGGCCCCAGCGTTGCGGGGTGGGCGCTGCGTAGAACACCACGCCGCCGGCAGGGCCGGTGTCGCCAACCTTGCACGTACCGCCGGTTGCACACGATGTTGCCTGTGCTGCGGCTGCCGTGGTTGTGGCGGCGCTTGCCGTTGTCGGCGTTGGCTTGGCGACGGTTGTCGGCGCAAGTGTGGGCAGCACTGTCGGCTTGGGCGGCAACGTAGTGAGAGCCGTCGGCTTTGTGGCCGGCAACGTTGTCGGGGCAAGAGTGGTTGCACTGACAACGTTTTGCGTGGCCGATTGCTTCACGCTTGTCGCGGTGAAAGCGCGGATCGGTTGCACGTAGCACTCGGTGCTGACCGGCTTTTCGGGGTAGAAGGATCCACCCGTCGCGGTTTGCATGGCGATCAAGGTCAGTTCATTGCCCGTGACCTTTGCGTCACCCGACGACGTCCAGTAACAGTCGCCCGCGACGAGCTTCGGCGCGAGTGGTGACTTGAGAAGGGTGCTGCGTGAGACGAAGGCCTTCATCTCTGCGACGCTGGGAATGAACCAGTCACGGTTGTAATAGCCGTTTTCCTTGATGATCGAGCGGGATGCGCCCGTGCCGCAGGCGTTGTAGATGGTTTGCGTGTTGGCAAGACCGTCGCCGACGAGCAGGCCGCGCGTGCCGGGGATCGATGCGGTATTTGCATCGCACTGCTGCGTGCGACCGCGATCAACCGGGACGGCTTCGAGATAGGTCTCGACGTTCGAGCTGTTGTAGTAGGTGTGGAAGACCAAGCCACCCTTCGGGCCGATGTCGCCGACTTTGCAGGTTCCGCCGGTGGCGCAGGACGTTCCCTGTGCCGTCGTTGCCGCCGTGGTTGTTGCCGCGATTGTCGTTGGTGGTGCGGTGGGCTTTGGTGCTGCGGTTGTCGGAGCAGGGGTCGTTGGTGCTGCAGTTGTTTGCGCAATCGTTGTTGTGGGAATGGCAGCCGGTGCGATCGTGGCAGGAGCCGTGAGGGCTGTGGAGCTCTTCGGGCCGAAGGTGCGAACGGCGCGGCCCGCGAAACCGGCGAGGGGGTTCAGAGAACGCACTTCGCTGTTGACCATGTAAAAGGCGTAGGCCTGCTTGTTGGCGACGTCGGGTGTTGCGGTGTAGTGCCACTGGCCCTCGATCTTGGCGAGTTTGCGGTTCTTGTACAGCTCGGCAGCTTCGTCGATGGTGGGCAGATGCCAGTCGTCGAGTCCGCCCTGCACAAGATCGGCCGCCATGCGCAACAGGCCACGTGAACATGTTTTTGCGTAGGCCTCGGTGACGACGCGCCCGTTGCCGAGTGTCCTTGCGTTGGGCACGAGTTCGGCTGTCGGTACGACATCGCACCACATCGTGCTGAAGCGGGTGTCGAGTGTGCGGTACGACGCCTCGATGTACTGGCCCCATGGCTGGGGCGTCGCGTCGGCGTAGAAGACAATGCCGCCACCGGGACCAACGTCGCCCACCTTGCAGGCGTCGCCGTTGGCGCACGAGGGAACGGCGATCGGTGCAAAGGTGCGGATGGCGCGACCGGCGTAACCGGCTTCGGGGTTCATCGACATGCTCTGTTCTTCGACCATGTAGACGGCCCAAGCTTCTTTCTTGCCGTCGGCGAGGTTTGGCGTTGCGGTGTAATGCCATTCACCTTCGAGCTGCAGCTGTTCGCGCACGAGGTACATCTGCTTGGCGTCGGCCAGCGTGGGCAGGTGCCAGTCGTCGTAGTTGCCCTGCACCAGGTCGGTTGCGATGCGCAGTTGTCCGCGCTTGCAGGCCTTGGCGTAGAACTCGGTGGTGGCGCGGCCGTTGCCGAGCGCATCGGCATTGGCGAACGCCGTTGACGGCATGACGTCGCACCACATGGTGTCGAAGTTGGGGTCGATCGTTTGCTTCGACACCTCCATGTACTGGCCCCACGGCTGCAGTGTTTGTGCGGCGTAGAAGACGATGCCTCCACCGGGGCCGGTATCGCCGACGACGCACGCGCCGCCCTGCGCGCAGGTTTTGTTGGTGGGGGTGCTGTTCGATGTGTTGCTGTTGGCCGTGGTCGTCGGCTGATCGAGCGCCGCGTTTTTCGTGCGCGTGGAATCTTGTGTCGACGATTCGGAACCGCCGCACGCGGCGAGAAGGAGAAGCGCAGCGGACGTGGCTGCAGCAACAAGACGAATCTTCACGGGGCCCCCAAAAGTGACGGACGGACTGTCACAACCTAATTGGCCGTTGCGATTTGTGTCGTCAGGGATTCTGAACGATTTTTACGGTTCCTGCGATCGGGTCGACTTCGATCATCGCGCCGTCGGGAATGTCGAGCATGGCGCGGGGTGCGCCGATGACGCCGGGCAGGCCGAGTTCGCGGGCGATGACCGCGGCGTGACTGAGCGGTCCGCCTTCGGCCGTGACCAGGGCTCCGGCACAGCCGACGACCATGTTGTAGGCGGGAGTCGTGCAGGGTACGACGAGGATTTCGCCGGGGTTGAGTTGTTCGACTGCTGCCTCGGGTGTGGTCGCAAGGCGTGCGACGCCGATGTAGGGGGCAGTGCCGACGCCGTAGCCGTTGAGGCCCGCCGTTTTTGGTGTGCCGTCGAGGCCGGTTTCGACAACGACCTTTTGGATGATGCCCGCGACGAAGGCGAGGTCTTTCGGCAGGATGTCGAGGGGTGGCACGGGTTCGGGGGTGCCCAGCTTGCGCGGAGCATCTTCGATGTTCACCGTTGTGCGCCAGTGGTGGCGGCCGGCAAGTTCATCGGCGCCGGGGGAGTTGTTGCCGAGTGCGTCGCTGATTTCGGCGAGGGTCATCTCGAGCGCGTGTTCCGGCGCGTGGACCAGGCCGCGTTGTTGCATGCGCTTGCCGATTTCCAACAGTGCGCGGCGCACGAGGCCATAGGGCCATTCCAGCGTGATGGGTCCGTTTTCATCGCGCAGGTCCATTGCGTCGCGGGCCTCGGTGACCAATTGGTCGAATTCCGCTTGGTGTTGTTCGGAGACACGTGCGCGGACGTGTGCAATGCGCTGGTGCACGGCCGCGATGCGGCGCCTTTCGTTGTCGTCGTCGTTGTCGATCGGTGCCGACATGATGCGCGTGTAGAGAACGTCGGGTGATTCGCCCAGTGTGAGGGCATCGATGTCGTAGCGCGAGATGATCATGTTGCCGCGACGTTCGAGAAACGCATCGAGTGC
>CAZKVD010000129.1:0-4487 GCA_964556145.1 uncultured Bifidobacterium sp.
CGAATACCTCACCACCGTGGCCGACTGGTTCGTGATGAAGGGAGGTGAAGTGGTCTACGACTTCAACGCCAACGACTCGCCGGATCCCGACGACGATGATTGTGAACGTCCGGGCTGGGCGATGCCGGTCATTCATGAGATTCGACTCGACGACCTCCAAATATTCGTCGGCGAGACGGTCGAGTCGTTCAACGTCGACGCGGTCGTCGATGTCGGGGTGCTGTTGCGAACGGGAATTCCACTTCCGGATACCGTGGTCGAAGAAAGCGTGCGCGGGTTGCGTGCCGTCGTGCCCGACTTTGTCTCTGTCGACGTTGTCGACGAGGGATCCGGTGTGGCCGTCTGGCTCGTCACCGAGTTGGGCGCGACGAACATCGACAGCGGGGATTTCCCGGTCACGGTCGAGGCGCTGATCGGGGCCGCGAAATGCGACGAGGCGCGCGAGATCAGCCGCTAGACGGCCGAAGTTTTGTCAGCAGCGCCCGCGCTGAATCATGTTCATTTCCACCCATAGAATCTGCACGAATGAAGCTGGGGGCCGCATTCCTGTTGTTCGCCGCGCTTGTGGTGGCGCCGGTGCCAGGAGTTGTCGACGCCCCGGTGCAGGGTGCGACCGGAACCAACTACCAAGAGCCCTACTCGTGGGGTGCGGTGGCAACGAGCGGTTCGAACATCTACGGCCAATACTCGGCGCCGGTCACGGGCTCGACTGCGCTGTCGACCACCGCGCCTGCCGGTGGGGGAACGCTCGGTGCCCGCGTCAGCGATGGCGCGCCGGTTTCGAAGTTCACGCAGCTCTCGGTGTTCGGCGGCGGTACCCCGCTGTTCTTCTCGAAGGGTGCACAGGTCGCGTCGTCGGGCACGCATGTTCTCGTTGCCGTTCAGAACACGTTGGGGGCCCACGAAGTGTGGGGTTGGGGTCTGAACACCTACGGCCAGTTGGGAACGGGCAGCACGTCGGCGGCATCGCGCCCCGTCAAGGCCACGTGGACGGCCGCCACGGGTGAGACGATTCTCTCGCTGGCGGTCGGTGAACGGCACAGCTTGATGCTGACCCTGCAGGGCTCGACGCGGCGGGTCTATGCGTGGGGCAGCAACGGGGTTGGTCAGGTCGGTGGTGCGGGCCTCGGTGTCACATCGACGTCGAAGCAGACGACGCCGATGCTGTTGTCGTCGTTGACGACGGCCGGGATCCAGTCGATCGCAGCCGGTCGCTACCACTCTGTGGCATCCGATGCCGACGGCGACGTGTGGGTGTGGGGCTACGACGTGGCGACGTACGGTGACATCGGCTTGCCGGGTGAGAAAAGCCGCTACCTGCCCCAGAAGTTGACGGCCTCCTCGATGGGGCAGCGGTCGGCCACCGTGACGCACTACGCCATCAAGAACAATCTCACAACTCTGACAACGAGCGGCTACCACTACTTCGAGGCAACAAAGACGGCAGCGGTGAACATCGGCATTCCTTTGCTCGATGGCGCAAAGACGATCGCGAGCGTCACCAACACGGCGTTCACGTACACGGCCCAACCCGACGTGGCATCGACTGCCGTTGGTGCGGGCGTCGCCGACGTCACCTACACGGCTCCATCGGCATCGGTTTCCTCGAAGCGAATCTCTGCGAACTCTGCGTACGTCACCGTGCCGACGGGACACAATTACAAAGCGGGCAACGTCGTGTCGGTCAACATCGGCGATCCCGACTTCGACGGAACGCGAACCGTGCTGTCGGTGTCGGGCACCGAGGTACGTTACGAGTCGCAGCCCAATGTCGCCTCGACGGCAGCCAGCGGTTCGCTCGAATTCACCAACCCCACCGCAACGGTGACCGCGAAGCGGATCGCCAGCAATCTGGCGACTCTGACCCTCGCCGCGGGCCACAACCTGAAGGCGGGGAACATCGTCAACGTGAACATCGGCGATGCGACGTTCGACGGCACCCGCACGGTCACGAATTCCGGAAGCAATTTCATCCAGTACGTCGTGCAGTCGAACGTGTCATCGACACCCGTCAGCCCCAGCGGATCGGTGAATGCAGTCACGCCGACCACGGCAAACGTGACGAACCGTGTGATGGCGGCACCCTCGGGTGGATACTCGATCGCCACGTTGACCCTGCCCGTGGGGCACGGCTTCGTGGCGGGCAATCCGATCGTCGTCGACATCACGGGCGCCAACGAGGCCGACTTCGACGGCACGTGGGAGGTGTACGACGCTCCGACCACGACGACGATTCGATTTCGCCGTCCTGCCCTCGGCGCAGCCATTGCGTCGGGAAGCACGACGGGCACGGTCACGCTGACGCCCGGTACCACCACCGTGACCAACAAGGCGATCACGTCGAACTTCGCAACGGTCACCGTGCCCAGCGGTCACGGATTCGCAGCCGGCAACGTGGTCGATGTCGCCGGGGTAGGTGCGGGTTTCGACGGCCGACAAACCCTGACGGCGGTCACGTCAACGTCGCTTTCGTTCGAATCCCAGGACGATGTTGCCAATGTGTCGGCCAGTGGAACAACCGGAATCATCACCACAACGGTCGCGATCTCGAACAAGGCAATCACGTCGAACGTTGCAACGATCACGATGCCGTCGGGCCACGGCGTCGGCGTCGGCAACACCATCACGGTGACGGGTCTCGGCGGAAACTTCGACGGTCCGAAGACCATTGCATCGGTGACGGCGACCACGGCAACGTTCGAGGCGCGGTCGAACGTCTCGGCGACGGCCACCTCGGGCAGCGTCACCATGGCAACGCCGACGGTGTCGGTGACGAACAAGTCGATCGCATCGAACATTGCAACCGTGACGCTGGGTGCCGGGCACGGAATGGCTGTTGGAAACACCGTCACGGTGGCGGGTCTCGGTGGCAACTTCGACGGCGCCAAGACAATCACGGCTGTGACATCGACCGTCATCCAGTACAAGGCGCAAGCCGATGTTGCGACAACTGCAATCGGCGGCACGGCAGTGATCACCGACTGCACCTCGTCGTGCCCTACCGTTCCGTCGAACGTTCTCGAGGTTGCCGCGGGAAATGGTTTCACCCTCGCGCGAACTGCCAGCTCCGTTCTCTCGTGGGGATACACGGGAACCAACCACTACAACCGCCTCGGTCGTCCCAGCACGGGAGCAACGACCCCCGTGGCGCTCACGCTGCCGGGTGGCTGCACGCCAACGAAGCTGGCGGCTGCTCCCTATGGCGGTGCCGTTGCATGCGCGAACAACACGGTGGCGGCATGGGGCGACAACAGTCAGGGTCAACAAGGGCGAAACTCCGCCGTTGCCACTACTCCGACGGCCGCGAACAGTCCACCTGCGGCGATCGTCGGTTTGTCGCTGAGCGGTGGCGAGACGGTGTCATCAATCGACATGAGCACCGCGGGCGGGATGGTGCTGACCTCGGACGGGCGGCTGTTCACGTGGGGTTCGAACAAGTACCGGTTCCTCGGCAACGACAAGACCTATGCCACCACGGTGACGGCATCGACCATGCCGTATTCGCTGACTGCGCAACTGGCCACGCGAATCGCCCCGACAGGTGCAACGGTTGTTGCGGCGATGTACGAGCACTACACCGGTTTCGTCCTCGACAGCAACGGCGCGGTGTGGACGTGGGGCTGGGCCGGCAATTCGATGACGGGCCGAGGTGTGGCCGGTCCCACCACGACGGCAACCGGCTCGCGCTTCTATCCGCTGGCAGTTGCTTCTTCGGTTCGCATCGCGCTGATGGACACCACGTACTGGGGTTCGGCCACCGTGCTGTCGGATGGCTCGTTGTGGACGATGGGCACGGTGGGGGACTCGGCGGGTTACTACTACAACGGTGATGGCACGTCGTCGTCGCGTTTCACCATCGGACGCGTCGACCTGCCGTTCGGGCCCGACACCGCGTCGCCGTCCGAGTCGATCACGCAGTTGTCGTGCGGCACGTACCACTGTCTCATTGCGACGTCGGCCGGCAAGATCTACGGCTGGGGTGACGCAACCTACAAGAACGTCGTCATCAACTCGACCACCGACGTGTCGACGCCGACGCTCATCGCATCGGGTCTGGTGAATCCGCGCATTGCCGCCGGTACGTGGTTCTCGTTGTACGTCGACATCGGCGCGTCGGGCACCGGCGGAACGGTGTACGCCTACGGAGCCAACACCAACAGGCGCGCAGTACCGCAGGTTGCGACGTCGCCGTTGACTGCGGCGACCGCGGTGCAGGACATGATCGCACCCACCGGCACGCCCAACGACGTGGTGGCCATTTCGGCGGGAACCGCGCATGCAGTCGCATTGCGTGCCGACGGCACGTTGATGACGTGGGGCTCGAACACCTACGGCCAGTTGGGCAACGGATCGACGACGCTCGCGCCGTACTACGCCGAGCCAACACTGCCGAGCGGGAAGATCGCGGCGACCATCCACGCGGCGGGTAACCACACGATCGTTCGTGCAACCGACGGCACGCTCGTCGGGTGGGGGTCGAACCTGAA
>CAZKVD010000130.1:0-4479 GCA_964556145.1 uncultured Bifidobacterium sp.
CGACTTCATCGTCATCCGCGAAAACACCGAGGGCCCGTACGTGGGCGAGGGTGGAGTGCTGCGCAAGGGAACTTTGAACGAAGTTGCAACCCAGGGCAGCGTCAACACGCGCATGGGTGTCGAGCGTTGCGTTCGTTACGCATTCGAGCTTGCGGCCAAGCGCGAGCGCAAGCACGTGACACTGGTTCACAAAACCAACGTGCTCACGTTTGCCGGTGATCTGTGGCAGCGCACGTTCGACCTCGTCGCCAAGGAGTATCCGAACGTCGGCACCGCGTACAACCACGTTGACGCGGCATGCATCTATTTCGTCCAAGATCCGCACCGCTACGACGTGATCGTCACCGACAACCTCTTCGGCGACATTCTCACCGACCTCGGTGGCGCCGTCAGCGGCGGCATCGGGTTGGCGTCGTCGGCCAACCTGAACCCGGCTCGGACCGGACCATCGATGTTCGAGCCCGTGCACGGTTCGGCCCCCGACATCGTCGGTACGGGCAAGGCAAACCCCACGGCTGCGATTCTGTCGGCGGCGCTCATGCTCGATTTCCTCGGTGAAAACGCCGCGGCCGACCGCGTGCGAGCCGCATGTGCCGAGCCTGTGGCGGGTTCGACGGTTGAAATCGCAAACGCAATCGTTGCCCGTCTGGGCGCCAAGTAATCTGCCAAAGGTCCTGAAAGGAATCCCGGATGCCCACTCTCATTCCCACGCCGAAGATTTGGATGAACGGCAAGCTCGTCAATTGGGACGATGCCAAGGTTCACGTCCTCACGCATACGCTCCACTACGGCACTGGTGTATTCGAAGGCATCCGTGCGTACGAAACCGCCGAGGGCCCGGCCGTCTTCCGTTTGACCGAACACATCGAGCGTTTGTTCCGCAGCGCAAAGATCCTCGGCATGGAGATTCCCTTCACCGTTCAGCAGATCATTGATGCGACGAAAGAAACGGTCGCCTCGACGGGCTTGCCCGGTTGCTACATCCGGCCGATCGCGTATTACGGCTACGGCGAAATGGGTCTCAACACACTGCCGTGCAGCGTCGATGTTGCGATTGCGTGTTGGCCGTGGGGGGCGTACCTGGGTGACGATGCGATGACCAAGGGCGTTCGAATGAAGATCTCGTCGTGGAAGCGTCTCGATCACAACATGCTTCCGCCCGCCGCGAAGACCGTTGCGAACTACGCCAACTCGTCGCTCGCCAAGGTCGAGGCCTTGAAGGCCGGATACGACGAGGCAATCCTCTTGAACAACGAAGGCCTTGTCAGCGAGT
Organism: uncultured Bifidobacterium sp.; assembly: GCA_964556145.1. Taxonomy (GTDB): domain Bacteria; phylum Actinomycetota; class Acidimicrobiia; order Acidimicrobiales; family Ilumatobacteraceae; genus F1-20-MAGs119. The sequence goes on from CAZKVD010000130.1 coordinate 1,274, forward strand.
GCACCGGCGAGAACCTTTTCGTCGTCCGCAACGGAACCATCATCACCCCGCCGTTGTCGGCCGGGGCGCTCGAGGGCATTACGCAGGCCAGCGTCATCAAGATTCTCGAAGACCTTGGCCACACGGTCGAAAAGGGCTACATCGCCCGTTCCGACCTGTACATCGCCGAGGAAATCTTCTGCGTCGGAACCGCGGCCGAGGTCAGCGCCATCAACTCGGTCGACGACCGCTCGGTTCCGTGCCCCGGGCCGATCACCAAGCAGGTCGCCGACGTCTACGGCAAGGCCGTGCGCGGCCAGATCCCGCAGTACAAGCACTGGTGCGAACTCGCCAAGTAGCCCCTCGCAAGGCCCCAGATCGGCCTTGTGTGCGGTTTTGGTGACAATCCCCAGAGATATCCACAGCGACCGTCAACGCCATTGACAGCGCGGAACTTCATGGAAATGGCGCAGGCCATTGACGATTCGGTGGTTTTCGGGCCACAATGATGGCTGTGATGTCCACAGCCCGCACCCTTCCGTCCTTCGGGACTGCTTGCGCCGCTGTCGCCATCATCATTATTCCGTAGCGCTCGGGCCACCCCGTGCGCAGCCAGCCGCCCACCGGGCGGCTTTTGTTTTTCCCGACAGAAGCAAGAAAGAGACGACAACATGAGCACCAAGAGCAACTCCGCCGACACCAACTTCGTCGAGGTGTTCGACACGACGCTGCGCGACGGCATGCAGGTCGAGGGCGTGTCGGCAACCGTCGAGGACAAGCTGCGCATCGCCGAGCAGCTCGACTTTCTCGGGGTGCACTTCATCGAGGGTGGTTGGCCCGGTGCGAACCCGAAGGACATCGAGTTCTTCACGCGTGCCCGCAAGGAACTGAAGCTCAACAATTCGACTCTCGTCGCATTCGGTTCGACGCGTCGCCCAAAGGGCAAGGTCGATGACGACGTGACGCTGCGCAACCTCATCGAGGCGGAAACCTCGGCAGTGTGCATCGTTGCAAAGTGCTGGGACTACCACGTCGAACACGCTCTGCAGACGACTCTCGATGAGGGTGTCGCGATGGTGGCCGACTCGGTCGAGTTCCTGAAGGGAAATGGTCGTCGCGTATTGGTCGACATGGAGCATTTCTTCGACGGCTACAAGCGCAACCAAGAATTCTCGTTGCGCGTTCTCGAGGCGGCCGTGATGAAGGGTGCGACGCACCTCGTGTTGTGCGACACCAACGGTGGTTCGCTGCCGCACGAAGTCGGTGAGATTGTCGCCGCGGTGCGCAAGCACATCGGTGGCGATGCCACGTTGGGAATCCATTGTCACGATGACACCGGCTGCGCCGTCGCGAACTCGATTGCTGCCGTGGCCTCGGGCGTACGCCACGTGCAGGGAACTCTGAACGGTCTGGGTGAGCGCACCGGCAATGCAAATCTCACCACGATCATCCCGAATCTGCAGTTGAAGATGGGTTACCGCTGTCTGCCCGACGAGAACATGGCGCGCCTCACGCCCGTCAGCCACCACGTCGCAGAAGTCTTGAATCGCCCGATGAACCCGCAGGCACCGTACGTCGGTGCGTCGGCCTTTGCGCACAAGGCGGGTCTGCATGTGTCGGCAATCGCGCGCGCGAAGGACGCATACGAGCACGTCGACCCCGAACTGGTGGGCAACGGAACGCGCTTCGTCGTTTCCGAAATGGCCGGTCGTGCGACCATCCAGATGAAGGCCGACGAACTCGGCTTGACGATGGACGGACCGGCGGTGAACCAGGTGATCGACGATCTGAAGCGCCTCGAGCACGAGGGCTACCACTTCGAGGCCGCCGATGCCTCGCTCGAACTGTTGATGCGTCGCGCTGCGGGCTGGGCGTCGCCCTTCTTCACGGTCGAGTCGATGCGCGTCATCACCGACGAGGCCGCAGACGGTACGTTCACCACCGAAGCAACGGTGAAGGTGTGGGTGGGCGAAGAGCGCTTCGTTCACACGGCCGAGGGCAATGGTCCCGTGAACGCAATCGACTCGGCGCTTCGCGCAGCCCTTGCGCCACGGTTCCCGAATCTCACGAAGATCCACCTCACCGACTACAAGGTGCGCATCCTCGATGGTGCCACCGCCACCGGTGCGGTGACACGCGTCCTCATCGACGCGACGAATGGTGAGCGGTCGTGGACGACGATCGGCGTGTCGCCGAACATCATTCAGGCATCGTGGCAGGCGCTCGAAGAGTCGCTGGTATACGGCCTCCTGCACAGCTGACGGCTACTCTCAACGCCATGGCCGCACCCCGCTACGCCCCAGAATTCACCGCCGGACAAACCCCGGCGTACGCATCACCGTCGTACGTGCCCGGCTCGTGGCAACCAGGCCGCAAGGGTGAAATCGACGGACGTCAACCCGCCGGCAAACGTCTCGGCTACCAGGGTCCCGACCAGGGTTTCGTGCTGAAGATCGCAGCTGCGTTGCGCGGTGAGATTCACGTGCAGTCGGGTGAAAGCGTCGACGACGCCATCCGTGGAAGCATCAACATTGCCTTGCGTCGTGCGTCGTTGTACGGTCGCGCACCGGTCGTGCACGACCTACGTATTGCGCTCACCATCTGGGGTTGGCTTGATTCGACTCCGCCCGCCGACCTTGTTGCTGCCCGGCGCGCGCTGTTTGCTGGCGTGTCGCACGTGACAGCGCACTATGGCGAAGGTCGCCACATTGCCGATCTTGTGCCCGAGGCGACGCTGCGGATGACGCCAGAAGCGGTACGCAACGCAATGCCCGGCTCGTGGCGAGCCCTCACCGGCTCCTGAACGTTCTCGGTGTGAATTGACTCGGTTTTCGCTACACCTTGAACCGAGAAAGAGCTGTCAGCGTTCCTGAAGCGCAATGCCCGAGATGATCAGCACGCCACCAACGAGGTCCCAGACCGTCGGTGTTTGATCAAACACAACGAACCCGAACAGGCTCGAGACAATCGGAAGCATCGCGAGTAGCACCGAGTAGTGACGAACCGTGACCTTGCGCAGGATGCGCTGGTCAATCCCGTAGCTGGTCACGCTCGACAACGTGCCGACCGCCAAGCCAAGGGGGATGAGCCACAGGTGTGATGCCACGGCGTCGGCATCGGCGAGGCCGAAGGGAAGCGTGAAGAGAGTCCCGAAGACGAAAGCCATCGCCAGGCCGTCGATTCCTGAATGGGCCCGTGCAACCTTTGCCCCCGACACGATGTGCACC
>CAZKVD010000131.1:0-4425 GCA_964556145.1 uncultured Bifidobacterium sp.
CCACCTGGCTCTCGCCAGCACTTTGCCCTGTGGAGTCCCGACTTTCCTCGACGCATCTTCATGCGCCGCGGTCACCCGGCCGACTCACCGGAAAGCAGTGTAACGATGACGCGCGAAGCGTCCTCGGGGGATTCGTCCCTGTTTAGGAGGGGAGAGAGACGTTCAGCGCCGAATCAGCACTGTGCGTATTCGTAGGCCATCGAGTTCAGGCTCGGCGTGTCGAAGCTGACCTGGGTCTTGGTGCCCGAGCTGCTTGTCTTGCCGATTGCAAAGCTGATCGAAGCCAGACTGCCAAAGGCGCCGGGAACGGCTGCAGGATTGGCCTTGCCCGTGGTCTCGTTGGTCGACGGTGCAATGCCCTTGCCTCCCGGGATGATCGCCTGGGCAAGAACGGCTGCGTGACGAGCCTCGTCCTGGCCAAGGGTCATCGCCGCGCCGCGCAGTGCCGGGGTCGAGATCATCGACACGTAGTACTGGTAGGTGGCGGCAGCGAGATTTTCAAGGCCGTGTGCGAGCAGCAGCAGGTCGTCGACGGGTGTGTCGCTGGCGTCGATGCCCTTGTCTGCATTGCCGGTGATCAGTTCGATCGACGGTGCGATGTAGAGCTCGTTGATGCGCTCGTTGGCGCACTCGAACGGATCGCCGCCGGCCTTCTTGATGAGTTCGCTGAGCGCCGAGGCGTGCGCCTTGTGATCACCCTGGAAGTGCTTGACGACGGCAGTGGCGGCCGAGGGCAGGATTCCCAGTCCGGCCGCGGCGGTGTAAGCATCGACCGCGCACCACTCGAGTGACGATGCGGTGCGAAGGAGAACGACGTCGTTCACCTTTCCCTCGGGAAGACCGGTGGTGGTGGGCGCCTCTCCGATGCGGGGGTAGGCGGTTGCGACCTTGTCGTTCTTGCCACAGGCGGCAAGAATCGCAGCCGAAGCCAGGGCGAGGCCGCCCGACTGGAGGAACTTCCGCCGGTTGAGGACGTTGTGTGACTCAGTGGTGTTCATGTGCGCGTTGTTCATGTGAATGGTCGCTTCCGGTTACGCGGGGAACTTCTCGGGGTCGATTGCGGCTTCGGCGTCGAGCGCCATGATGTCGTCGAGCGAGCTCGAGCCCGACAGACCAACGAGCACTGCTGCATGGCGGGCCTCGGTGGGCAGAATCGACGCGACGAGGTTTGCCCCGTCGACGCCGCGCAGCGAACCAAGCACCTTGAGATGCGTTGCAACGAGCGCATTCTCGAGACCTGCCATGTAGGCCGCTGTTTCCTTCGCATCGCCGGTCACCTTGGGTGCATGTTCGGCAAAGAAGGCTGCGTTGCGTGTGGTGGGGGCCTTGCGGGCGACGAGTCCTGCAAGGGCCTGCGCAGCCGCGCGGTGATTGGCTCCGAAGAGCTCGGCGACGGCCTTGGCTTCGTCCTTCGCGCCTGCGGCGTTCTTGTCGTAAAGGTCGATCATTGCGAGCTCGAGTCCGATCGCAAAGGAAAGCAGATCGACGTCGGCCGCCGTGGGTTGTTTGGGCGGCGCCGTGGTGCTGGTATCTGCCACGAGGTTTCCTTTCTCAGTCCTGACTTCGCGTACAGGTTCACCGACGGGGGCGGGGCGGTGCAACTTTAGAAGTCAAGTGCGCTCAGGTCGGGGATCCAGGCCCGTGCGGCATCGACTGCAGAGGCCCACGATTGACGTGCCGCGGCTCGCTCTGCGGGGCTTGTGCCGGGGCTGACAACGGTCGCGGGCCTCCACGTGTCGACGGCTGCCTCGAGGGAGGCCCAGACCTCGATCGACGGGTCGGACACCGTGCCGGCCAGGTAAGCGGCACCGAGGGTTGTCGCTTCGGCGAGGGGTGAGACTTCGACGTTCTTGCCTGTTGCATCCGAGAGGAGCCGCACGAACGTCGCATTGCGGGACATGCCGCCGTCGATGCGAATCGAGTCGACGAGTCGAACGCCGTGCGCCGCGGCGTGGGTCGTCGCGGCATCGTGCAGGTCGGCGCCTCGATGGGCTACGCCATCGAGGACCGCGCGGACCACGTGGGCACGTGTCGTGCCGCGCGTGAGTCCGAGCAACGTGCCGCGTGCTCCGTAATCCCATTCGGGCGTGCCGAGTCCGAGCAGCGCGGGGACGTAGGACACTCCGTCCGTCGCGGTGACCGACGCCGCGATGGCATCACTGTCGGCGGCGCTCTCGATCATTGCCATGTCGTCGCGCAACCATTCGACGTTCGTGCCGGCCGACAGCATGATTGCTTCGAGGCCCCAGTGCACGGTTGACGCCGAGTCGTCGAGCGAGAACGCGACGATGGGGAATGTGCCGTGTGGTGTGCGGCGTGCTTCGGTTGGTCCTGTGAGGCCCGTGTATGCATTCAACATTCCGCCCGTGCCGAACGTGATTTTCGTGCGGCCCGGGTTGATGCAGCCCTGTCCGACCAGCGATGCCTGTTGATCGCCGATTCGCGCCGCAAGCGGAAGTCCGTCGAGCACACCGTGTTTGTTCACCGTGCCGACGACGCCACGCGACGTGGTGACACGTGGCAGGCACCCGAGCGGAATGTCGAAGATGGCGCAGACGGCCGGGTCCCAATCAACTGTTGCCACGTCGACGAGGCCGGTGACGGCCGCGTTCGTGTGGTCGGTGATGAACGCTTCACCGGAGCTGAGCTTCCAGCTCAACCAGGAATCGATCGTGCCGAAGCGCAAGGCGGTTTCGGGGATGCCGGCCGCAGCGTTTGTCCGCAACCAAGCAGCCTTGGTTGCCGTCTGGTTCGGGGCGATTGCGAGACCGTGTTCGCTTTTCGCGCCGATGCATTCCATCACCGTGCGCAGGTCCTGCCATCCGATGCCCGGGCCGAGCGGCAGGCCCGTGCGTGCGTCCCAGGCAACAACCGATGCGCGCTGGTTGGTGATGCCGAGCGAGACGACCTTGTTCGCCGGGTTGCGTGACACGACGCGGGTCGCAGCGACAACGGCCGCGTCGTACATTTCGATTGCGTCGAACTCGACGAGCCCGGGGGACGGAGTCGTCGGGGGAGAAGCGACGTATTCGAAGTCGACGAGCATGCCTGCTGCGTCGACGAGGCCCGCGCGCAGTCCGCTTGTGCCCACGTCGATGACGAGGACAACCTCGATCGAACTCATCGCGGAGACGGGCCGTTCTTCTGTAGGAAGTTGCCCAGCAGGCCGCCGATCACACTGGCAACGAGGGACAGCGAAAACGAGGTGAGGATTCGCATCACACGCACCTCGCCATTCGTCGCGACGCGCACGACGAGAAACACTGCCTGCGCAACGATGAACACCCCGGCGCCCGCGAGAACTGCATGCGTCATTGGCCTGCGAACCTGCTCGCGCCACGCAGCGACACCCGCACCGAGAACGAACCCGCCGACGGCGATCAACGACAAGAGCGGGGCCCATCCGCTGGGTTCGGAGCCGTTGTCGAGTATGAAGCGCGCCACGAGCGTTGGCGGGAGAGCGAACACGAGGGTGACGAAGGCGCCGTCACGAAGCGCCTGGGTGTCGAGGCGAAGGGTTGGGGCCATGGCTTTCTTCCTAGTTCCTCGCCATCCGTCCGTGCTCGTTAGGTGGGTCAAGAACCGCAGTATTTGCTAATTCGCAAGAGTTGCAAATTGCTGGATGGTCATTTAGTATTAAAAACCATGAGGACGCCCGAGGAACTCGCCACAGCGTTTCGAGCCGAAGGTTTGAAGGTCACCCCTCAGCGTCAGCTGCTGTTCCGCTTGCTGCACGGCAATGAGATGCACCCCACAGCCGAGACCCTCTACGACGTCGCCGCCTCCGTGATGCCGGGCATCTCGCTGCGCACCGTGTACCAAACGCTCACCGACCTTGCCGCGATGGGTGAGTTGCAGCAAATCCAACTCGGCGGCGCGGCTCGTTTCGATCCCAACGTGGTCGACCATCACCACAGCGTGTGCGATGCATGTGGCGAGGTTCGCGACGTGTACGTCGCCAATGCCGACGACATCGCAGTCGCCGGCCTCGACGGATTTTCCGTGCAATCAGCGCGGATCGTGTTCTCAGGAAAATGTCCGAGGTGTGCCAACACCCCCGAACAGGTTCCTGTGCACCAGCAATAAAAAGCAAGAGAAAACCCCTACCCAACCCAAAAAAAGGAGAAGTCATGGCCGGACTCGCCGGAACCAAGACCCACGAAAACCTGAAGGAAGCCTTCGCAGGCGAGAGCCAGGCGAACCGTCGCTACCTGTGGTTCGCACAGAAGGCCGACGTCGAGGGCTACCCCGATGCAGCCGCACTCTTCCGCTCGGTTGCCGAGGGTGAGACGGGCCACGCGCACGGTCACCTCGACTTCCTCGCGCAGGTTGGCGACCCGGCATCGGGTGAGCCGATCGGCGAGACCGAAGACAACTTCAAGGCGTCGATCGCCGGCGAGACCTACGAGTACACCCAGATGTACC
>CAZKVD010000132.1:0-4370 GCA_964556145.1 uncultured Bifidobacterium sp.
TGACCAACAGCCAGTTCCTCGAGAGCACCATCGATTCCAAGAACGAGGTGATCCGTGTGTCGCTTGTTGTTCCCGCATCAGCAAAGGACATCTTCGACCTTCTCGCCAGCCCCGCCGGCCACGCGGTGATCGACGGCTCGGGGAACGTGAAGGCGCCCCTCGCCGATGCACCCGACCGCCTTGCCCTCGGCACCAAGTTCGGGATGGACATGAAGATGGGCGTCAAGTACAAGATCACCAACGAAGTCGTCGAGTTCGAGGAGAACTCGCGCATCGCCTGGCGCCACTTCGGCGGCCACATCTGGCGCTACATCCTCGAGCCACACGCCGACGGTGGCACCAAGGTCACCGAAGAGTTCGACTGGAAGAAGAACAAGTCGAAGCTGATGCTGAAGGTCATCAACGCCTTCGCGAAGAACCACAAGTCGATGGAGCAAACTCTCCTTCGCATGCGTGATCACTTCGCATAGCCTGACGGCGTGACCGTTTCCCTGCCCGCGGGCTTCCGTTCGTACGTCGCCAACATCGGCGTCAAGGACTCGACCGACGACTTCACGCTCGTCGTTGCCGAGCACACCTGCGCCGCCGCCGGCGTGTTCACCCAAAGCCGCTTTGCCGGCCCCAGCGTCACTGTGTCACGTGCACACCTTGCGAACAACTCTGCCCGCGCGATGGTCGTCATATCGAAGAACGCCAACGTCGCCAACGGCCCGCAAGGATTGGCCGATGCCAACGAAGTCGTCGACGGCGTCGCAAAGGCGCTCGGCTGCGAACCCTACGACGTACTCATTGCTTCGACGGGCGTCATCGGCCGCCCCTACCCGATGGATCGCATCCGCAGCGGCGTCGGCAACATTCCGAAATACATCACGGGCGTCGACGCCGAAGCAGTTGCCCGCGGAATCATGACAACCGACACCGTGCACAAGATTGCCGAGGCAAACATCGCCGGCAGCAACGCACGCGTCGTCGGTGTCGCAAAGGGTGTCGGCATGATCGAACCCAACATGGCAACCCTCATCACCATGATGTTCACCGACGCGAAGATCGAACCGAAGAACCTCGACGCGATCTTTCGCCGCGTCATGGACCGCACCTTCAACTGCGTCTCGGTCGACACCGACACGTCAACCAGCGACACCGCGGTCATTCTGGCCAGCGGAGCCGCAGGCACCGTCGACGAGGCAGCATTCGAAGCAGCACTCCACGACGTCGCGCTGTCGCTGACCAAACAGGTCGCCCGCGACGGCGAGGGTGCCGAAACTCTCATCGAAGTCACTGTCGACAACGCACGCAACGGCGAACAAGCCAAGCGCGTCGCCAAGTCGATCGTGAACTCACCACTCGTCAAGACAGCGGTGCATGGTGCCGACCCCAACTGGGGCCGCGTCGCGATGGCCGTCGGCAAGTGCAACGACGCCGACATCGACCAGGAGCGGGTCGTCATTCGCTTCGGCGAGCAAGAGGTGTACCCACGCCAGGTCGATGCTGCCGGACTGGAACGCCTCTCCAACTACATGCGCGGTGACGACGTGCTCATTCACGTGTCGCTGAACAACGGCACCGCATCGGCCACCGTGTGGGGCTGCGACCTCACCGACGGCTACGTCCGCATCAATGCGGACTACACGACGTGACACCCCCTCGGTAGGCTCGACCCATGACGAGGCGTCAACTCGTTCTCGAAGTACACCGCGATGCAATCGTCGACATCGTGCGCCGCCATCATGGCGTCTGCGTGTCACTCTTCGGGTCGATGGCCCGCGGTGACGACACCGAGACAAGTGACGTCGATCTACTCGTCGAATTCGAGCCCGACAGCTCCCTCTTCGATCTGATGGACATCCAGCAATCCGTCGAATCGCTTCTTGGCATCTCCGTCGACGTTGTATCCGTCGGTGGTCTCAAGCCCCGTGACAGCCACATCCTGAACGAGGCGGTACCACTTGACGCGCGACGATCAACAGAGACTTCTTGACATACTCGAATGCGCGAATGACCTTTCACAGATTTCGCAGATGTCCCTTGAGGATTTCCTCTCCAACAAACTCGCCCAACGGGCAGCTGAACGGTTACTCGAAATTATTGGCGAGGCGGCGAATTCACTGGGTAGGGAATTCAAGTCTCGCCACCAGGACATCGCCTGGCAACAGGTCGTAAGCCTCCGACATCTGCTCGCACACCACTACCACCGGGTGGATCCACACCAAATCTGGGTAGTGCTGACCTCTCAAATCCCAACGCTGGTCGAAACTCTTCAGGGCGACGTGAGGTAGTCGCACAGTGGATCGACGTAGGTCGTGATCGACTTGTACGCACGAACTTCCGCAGGAGTTTCGCGAAGAACCTGAACGAATGCGTCGACTAGCTCGCGTGGTCGTTTCCGGAACTGCGACATCGGCTCCATGTACGTGCGGATCGTGAAAACAACCACTTCGTCGAGCTGACGCAGTGTTTGACGCTCGACTCGCAGCAACAACTCGGCCGCGTCGACATTGGGGATCGGCAGGGGCGTGCGCGGCTCGAAGTAAGTGCCCGAATCGGAGATGCTCCAGTTCGCGCGTTCGACGATGCGTCCGTCGGAGAGTCGATCGATCAATGAGTCGACACCCGCACCGACCTGCGATGCGTAGGTCGGAACCGGTTCGTGGATATCCAGGACCGGGAGACCGATCTTCTCGCGCAGCACCCAGCGATTCGGAAAGCACAGCTCTCCCCCGACGAGCACCCAGCGGTTGCCAACCTTGCCGAGGATGCACACATCGTCGGGAGTGTCGCGCGGCAGCGTGTCGAAGACCCGGGCGACTGTTGCTCCCCAACCGTCCATGCACGCAAAGACTTCCGACGGATGCGCCGAGCGAACCATCGTGCGCTCGCGGAGCATCGCCGCGTCGGGCGGCAACCACTGTTCCTCGGTGATCTGCTTCGCCCCGATGACAAAGCGCCCTGCGGTAGGTCGCGGAAGAAGATCGTCGCGGGGGATCACGCAGACGTTCCGCGGTGCCGGGCGAACCAGGTCGTGGCAAAGTCGACGAGCGAGCGCATGTCGATGCAGCGAACGAGACCCGCCCCCAGCGTGACGACCCTTTCCTCGTGGGCCGCCGCATGGGCACGACCAACGTCGATGAAGTCGTCGGTATCGGGGTCGAGCTCGTCGTAGGTCACCCATTGGCGAAGCCCGTCGCGAATCACCGGCGAGCCCTGGTGCCGCACCTCGCGGCCCTGCCAATCGGCGCGATTCTCAGCGAGGTGAAGCGAGGTGTTGTTGTCATGATCGACACCGATGAGAACGATCTTTGCGTTCACCTCGTACAAGCGCCCGAGTGGGGAAGCCTCACCGAGTCCGTATTCAAGTTGGTGGCGTGCCGTGATCCGTTCGGCCAGTGGCCCGCGCGCGAGATGGGACACCGTGGGGTGGTTGCTGCGCAATGTTCCCGGCATGCGATGAAACGCCTCGGCAACGGCCCCCATTTCCCGCAACGGCGTGAGGTGCACATCAAACGGCGACATCTCGGAGCGAATCGTGTCCCACCATTCGGATGGCACGGCGGGATTCTGCCAATTCGACGGTTCAGAGAGCCCGCCGCTGTGCGCCGGCATCGTGACGGTGCCCGCCGGGCCGACTGAACCGACCAGCGCATCAAGGATTGCCTGTGGCCCACCAACAACCCAACCGATCGCCGACAACGACGAGTGCACCACAAGCACATCGCCCCCGCGAACACCAAGGTTCGCGAGGGCGATGGATACTTCCTTCGTGGTGACCGGGGCCGACGAGCGGCGGATTGCTTCGAGTTCGGTCACCGTGATCTGTTCTGCGTGATCAGTACGTCACTTGGGCTGCATGCGAATGCCGCCGTCGACGCGGATGCTCTCGGCGTTCATGTAGCTGTTGGTGATGCACTCGATGACCATCGAGGCGAGTTCCTCGGGGTAACCGAGACGCTGCGGGAAGAGAACACCCTTCTGCAGGTTCGACTTGAATGCCTCGCTGTTGTCACCTTCGCCGTAGATCGGCGTGTCGATGAGGCCCGGAGCAACTGTGTTCACGCGAACGCCGATGGCTGCGAGGTCGCGGGCGACCGGCAGGGTCATACCGACAACGCCACCCTTCGACGCCGAGTACGACGCCTGACCGATCTGTCCGTCGAATGCGGCGACCGATGCGATGTTGACGATTGCGCCGCGCTCACCGTTGGCGAGGGGCTCGGTGGTGCTCATTGCGGTGGCGGCGATGCGGATGCAGTCGAACGAACCGATGAGGTTGATCGCGATGACCTTCTTGAAAGCGTCGAGGTTCGCAGCCGAGTCGTACGAGCCGTCCTTGCCGACCGTGCGCTGCGCCCAACCGATGCCGGCCGAGTTGACGA
>CAZKVD010000133.1:0-4357 GCA_964556145.1 uncultured Bifidobacterium sp.
CCACAAGTGGGCGATTTGTCACTACGTCGTCTTTCCGAACACCGTGTTCAACTGCAACCCCGAGCACATCCAGGTGTTCAACCCGATTCCGCTCGGGGTCGACCGCACGCGCTTTTTGTGCTGGGAAATCATCTACCCGGGCGACATGGCCGATCCCGAGTACGCGGCCTATTTCGCCCGTGTCGAGCGCCTGTGGGCGGGTCTCAAGGTGGTTGTGGGTGAGGACATCGCCATTTACGAGCAGTTGAAGCGCACCAAGAACTCTTCGGGATACACCGAGCACATTCTCTCCGAGCGGGAATGCAAGATTCACCGCTACCACGAGACCATGGCGCTGAAGATCCGGGGCCGGGGCTAGTACCGCAGGGGTAATCCAACTCCCACGGCCCGCTGGCCGTGTGGCAAAATCCTTTCGGAGTCAATTTCGCTCTGAGGAGGATTTCCATGGTTCACATCCCCACCCGCGGCACGTTGCCGGCCCGCGTCGGTCCTCAGATTCAAACGATGCCCGACTACGGGCCCAGCAAGATGAGTCGTCAGCCGTACACCGACCCGGTGCAGTACGAGCTCGAGCGTGAGCACGTGTTGAACAAGCATTGGTTGCTCGGTGGCCGCTCGGCCGACTTCCCGAACCCGGGAGATTGGATTTCCTTCGAAGGCCACGGCGAGACGATCGTCATCACGCGTCAGCCCGACGGCAGCACGGCCGCATTCCACAACGTCTGTCAGCACCGTGGTCCGTCCTTCGTCGGGGAACTGAAGGGCTGCAAGGCGCGACGTTTCACCTGTCCGTACCACGGTTGGGTCTACGACACGACGGGCAAGTTGGTCGGCGTCCCCGAGCGCGAGGACTTCTCCGAAGAGCATCTGCGCGGTGTCCGCGCGCCAAAGGTTGCAACCGCCGAGTGGGGTGGCTGGGTATGGATCAACCTGCTGGGCGACGATGCACCGTCGTTCGAAGAGAGCACCGGCGCCGAGATCATGGCCGACCTCGGAGCCTTCAACATGGACGAGATGGTCGTCTACGAGGTGGTCGAGTGGGACGTTCCCGTGTCGTACAAGGCCATTGTCGACGGGTTCAACGAGATCTACCACGTGACCGAGTTGCACCATTCACCACCCGAGTTCACGAAGGCCTGCCGCAAGGCCGCTTTCCACATTTCCGGTGACAACTACATGTGCTTCGTGCCCCGGCCGCAGCACCTCGACAAATGGGACGAGAACTTCGACCACCACAAGTGGGCGATTTGTCACTACGTCCTTTTCCCGAACACGGTGTTCAACTGCAACCCCGAGCACATCCAGGTGTTCAATCCGATCCCGCTGGCCGTCGATCGAACGCGGTTCTTGTGTTGGCAACTCATCTATCCGGGTGACATGGCCGACCCCGAGTACGCCGACTACTTCAATCGTATGACCGAACATTGGACGGTGTTGAAGGGTGTCGTCGGTGAGGACATCGCCATCTACGAACAGTTGAAGCGGACCAAGCAGTCATCGGGCTACAAGGAGCACATCCTGTCCGACCACGAATGCAAGATTCACCGCTACCACGAAACGATCGCGCTGAAGATTCGCGGTCGCAACTGGGGCGACGTCAACTAGCGAGAAGGCGTCGCGCCTCGACGATCGCCTCGTCGTGGTTGTCGACGAGTACTGCGGTCATCCCCAGGCGTTGTGCCGTGGCGACCATCACGGGTCCGTCATCGAGGTACAGCGCCTCGTGGGGAGCGAGACCCATGCGGGACAGTGCAAGTTCGAAGATGTCGGTTGACGGTTTTCGTACCGCGTCGACGCACGAATAGATGACCGAATCGAAACGGTCGATGGGCCTTGTGTAGGCATCCCACAGTTCGAGCCACTCGTTCATCACGTTCGACACGATGCCCGTTGCGTAGCCGGCGGTCTTTACTTCGTCGACGAACCGGTGCATGGATTCGTCACGGGAGATGAGGTGGTACATGCAATGCGGTGACGCAGGATGCATGATCGCCCAGATGTCACGGCCGATCGGGCCTGCCGCCTCGACGAATTCATCGAAAGTGATCTCGCCGCGTTCAAGGGCATGAGCCGGATTGTCGGCGCCGTTCTCGTCGACGAAGATCTCCCACAACTTCGGCCCAATTGAGTCGAGGTCGACGGCGGCGAGTCGAGCCGACTCGGTCATTGCCTCGGCAATCGGCGACGTGAGGACGCCGCCCACGTCGAACAAGACGGCGCGTATGGAGCTCATGAAAGCCCGAGCAACATGCGAGCCTCGGCGATGGCGTCGTCGTGGTCGGCGACGTGCACGGTTCTGAATCCCAGGTCGCCGGCCGCTGCGACAATGTCGGGCGAGTCATCGATGAAGAGAATCTCGCCGGCGGTCAGTTGGAGTCGCTCGAGTGCGAGGTCGAAGATTGCGCGGTTCGGCTTGCGAACGCCTTCGATGCATGAATACACGACGGCGTCGAAGCGTCCCGGGTGGTTGGTGATCTCATCCCACTTGGTCAAGTACTCGGTGAAGATGTTCGAGATGATTGCGGTGCGGTAGCCGGCCGAGCGCGAATCATCGACAAGGCCGTGCATTCCCGCATGGGGGGTCACGTGGGCGAATAGTGAGTGCGGAGAATCGGGGTGCATCAGGCGCCAAACGGATTCGCGTGCCGGGCCGAGGCTGTCGACGAACTCGTCGATCGTGATCTCGCCCCGCTCGAGGCGGTGCGAGGGCTGATCGCCGTCGTGGCCACCGAGGAAGCTGTCGCGAAACTGGGGCCCCACGACGGCCATGTCGAGGGTTCCGTCGGCCGAGATCTTCGTCATCGTCTCGCGCAGTGGGCAGGTGAGCACCCCGCCGACGTCGAAGGCGACGGCTTTGATTGCGGCATTCGGTGGCACGGATCGAGTGTGGCACAGCGGGGTGAACCTCCGACGAACCCGCGCAATAGGGTGAAGGCCATGGGTGATCACTTCGACGTTGTGGTGGTGGGAGCCGGCTTGTCGGGCATCGGGGCTGCGTACCACCTGACGACGCAGTGCCCCGATCGGTCATTCGTCGTTCTCGAAGGGCGTGCCGATATCGGCGGGACCTGGGACCTTTTCCGTTACCCGGGTGTGCGATCGGACAGCGACATGCACACGCTGGGTTTTTCCTTCAAGCCCTGGACGCACGAGAAGTCCATCGCCGACGGTCCTTCGATCATGGAATACCTCCGCGAGACGGTTCGCGAACATCGCATCGACGAAAAGATCCGCTTCGGCACCCGGGTGGTCTCGGCCTCGTGGTCGACGGGTGATGCACGTTGGACACTGACCACCCGTGATGCATCAACCGGCGCCGAATCAACCCTTTCGTGCAACTTCCTCTTCATGTGTTCGGGCTATTACTCGTACAAGCGCGGCCACGAACCCGATTTCCCGGGGCGTGAACGATTCCGCGGCACCGTGGTGCACCCCCAGAAGTGGCCCGTGGATCTCGACTACTCCGGCAAGCGTGTCGTCGTGATCGGATCAGGGGCCACGGCGGTCACATTGGTCCCTGCCATGGCCGACAAGGCGGCCAAGGTGACGATGTTGCAGCGCACCCCCACATGGATGGTGTCGCGGCCCGACACCGACAAGTTTGCGAATCGCTTGCGCAAGGTTCTTCCCGCACGTGCTGCATATGCGGTGACGCGTTTGCGCAACACCACGTTCCAGCAGATCGCGTATCAGCGCACCCGCACCCAGCCGGAAAAAGTGCGTACGTATCTTCTCGACCAGTTGCGTGCCGAGTTGCCCGAGGGCTTCGACATCGACAAGCACTTCACCCCGCCGTACAACCCGTGGGACCAGCGTCTGTGCCTGGTGCCGAACGGCGATTTCTTCCGTGCCATCAAAGCGGGCAAGGTCGACGTCGCGACCGACAAGATTCTCGGCTGGACCGAAACGGGCATCGACCTCGTGTCGGGCGAACATCTGGAAGCCGACATCATCGTGACTGCCACGGGGCTCGAACTGGTCACGTTGGGTGAGATGGACTTCGTCGTCGACGGAGAGCCGGTCGACTTTTCGAAGACGTGGACCTACAAGGGTCTCGCATATTCGGGCGTTCCCAACCTGGTGTCGACGTTCGGCTACGTCAACGCCTCGTGGACGCTGCGTGCGGATCTCACTTCGGAATACGTCTGCCGGTTGCTCAACCACATGCGTTCGACGGGCTCACGTATTTGCCGGCCGACACTTCGCCCTGAAGATGCGTCGATGCCCGAACGTCGATGGATCGAGAACTTCAGTGCCGGGTACATGGAGCGTGTCATGCATCTCTTCCCCCGGCAGGGTGATCGCGAACCGTGGATCAACCCGCAGAACTTCAAGCGCGACAAGAAGATGTTCCGCA
>CAZKVD010000134.1:0-4353 GCA_964556145.1 uncultured Bifidobacterium sp.
ACTTCATCTTCATGGTGCGCGAGAGCAGCCACATGTTCATCACCGGTCCCGACGTGGTGAAAACCGTGACGGGCGAAGACGTCACCCTCGAACAATTGGGTGGCGCAATGAGCCACGCCTCGAAGTCGGGCGTTGCCACGTTCGTGTCGCAGGACGAAAAGGCCTGCCTCGACGACGTGCGTTACCTGCTCTCGTTCCTTCCGCAGAACAACCTCGAAGACCCGCCGTCGGTCGACTCGAGCGACGACCCTGCGCGCGAATGCCCGATGCTGCGCGACATCCTCCCCCCGTCGCCGAACCAGCCCTACGACATGAAGAAAGTCATTCGCGAGGTCGTCGATGACGGCGAATACTTCGAATACTTCGCCTACTGGGCAAAAAGCATCACGTGCGGCTTTTCGCGCTTGAACGGCCAGGTCGTCGGCATCGTCGGCAACCAGCCGATGGAATTCGCCGGCGTTCTCGACATCGAAAGCTCGGAGAAGGCCGCCCGCTTCGTGCGTACCTGCGATGCATTCAACATTCCGCTCATCACCTTCGTCGACGTGCCGGGCTTCCTCCCCGGTGTCAACCAGGAACACGACGGCATCATTCGCCACGGCGCAAAGTTGCTGTACGCATACTGCGAATCCACCGTGCCACGCATCCAGATCATCACGCGAAAGGCGTACGGCGGCGCGTACGTCGTCATGAACTCGAAGTCCATCGGTGCCGACCTTGCCTATGCATGGCCGACTGCCGAACTGGCCGTCATGGGTCCGCAGGGTGCCGTCGAAATCGTGTACCGCCGCGAACTGCAACAGGCCGCCGACCCGGTTGCGCGTCGTGCGGAACTCGTCGCCGATTACACCGAGAAGTACGCCAATCCGTACAGCGCGGCCGAGCGCGGCTACGTCGACGACGTCATCGATCCGGCGGAAACACGCATCAAGCTCATCAACGGCCTGCAGATGCTGCAGACCAAGCGCGAAGAGCTGCCGCGCCGCAAGCACGGCAACATGCCGCTGTGATGCGGCGTCGATGAATTCATTTCCCCCGCCCGACCCGCGTACGCGGATCAAGTGGGAATACGCCGGATTCTGGCCGCGTTTTTTCGCCCGCATCGGCGACACCGTCGTTGCAATGATCTACGCCTCGCCCATCGTCGTTGGTGGCATCTTCCTGATCGCTCTCGGTGTACAGAACTGCGACACCACCCAAAACACGATCAACTGCACTTCCGACCAGATCGAGTGGACACCGATCGTCCTCGGCATTGTCGCCCTCGTGTTCGGCGCCGCCTTTGCCCTCGTTCTGCCGATTCGATGGATCGCCAAGGACGGCGCCGGCCCGGTGGCCCGCCGACTCCGGGTTCGCGTGGTCTGCCAACGCACGGCGACCCCCATCGGCACCGGCCGGGCTATCGGCCGCACCCTTGGTTCCCTGATTTCGGGGTGGATTTTCTACCTCGGCTACCTCTGGATGCTCTGGGATTCGGAAAAGCAGACCTGGCACGACAAAATGGTGTCGTCAGTGGTGATCCGCGCATGAACCAAAACGTTTCCATCTCCCCAGCTCCTTCCGATGAAGAAGCCGCAGCCATCGTCGCTGCGCTGTCCGCGGCCATGCCGACGGGCGGAATGGTTGCTTCGCCGCTGCGCGATCGTCGCAGTGCGTGGAAGTTCAGCGGACGCTGGTGGGCACGCCCATCGACGGCACGTCGCGACCGTCCCTGGTTTTGAGCGAGCAAGGTTCCAGGTAGCCAAGCCGCGATGTCACGGCTTCCACTTGACGACATCCGCGTCGTCGACATCTCGACGGTCCTCGCCGGCCCCAACTGCGCCCGCTATCTCGCCGACTACGGAGCCGACGTCGTCAAGGTCGAACATCCCGACACGGGTGACTCGATGCGCAACATGGCCTGGCGCGACCCGCGCGATGGTACGGGCCTGTGGTGGAAAATGGTCAACCGCAACAAACGCACCGTTGCACTCAACCTCAAGGTCGACGCCGATCGCGATCTCTTGCTCTCGCTCCTCGACGATGCACACGTTCTCGTCGAGAACTTCCGACCCGGCACGCTCGAACGACTCGGACTCGGCCCCGACGTGCTGCACGCACGCAATCCGAAACTCGTCATCACGCGTGTGACGGGCTTCGGCCAAGACGGCCCGTACGCGCAAAAGGCCGGCTTCGCCTCGATCGCCGAAGCGATGAGCGGACTCTCGGCCATCAGCGGCGAACCCGACCGCGGACCCCTTCTTCCGCCCATTGCATTGACCGACGAAATCACCGGCCTTGTTGCGGCGTTCGCCACGATGGTTGCGTTGCACTCGGGCGAGGGCCAGGTCGTCGACGTATCGCTGCTCGAGAGCATCTTCCAGATGATGGGCCCACTGCCGGCGCTGTATGCACTGACGGGTGAACAGCAACAACGACTCGGCTCGGGCATCCCGTACACCGTCCCGCGCGGCACGTTCCGTTGCAGCGATGACAAGTGGGTTGGTATCTCGACTTCCAGTGACTCGGTTGCTGCTCGTGTCCTTGGATTGCTGGGCGTTGCCGACGATCCACGCTTTGCAACTTTCAACCTGCGCGTTGAACACCGCGACGAAATCAACTCACTTCTCAACGAATGGTGCGCACAACGCACACAGGCAGAAGTGATCAGAACCTTCGAAGAAGCAGACGCTGCCGTTGGCCCCGTGTACGACATGGCAGACATCGCACAAGACCCGCACTTCGCTGCGCGTAGGATGATCGAACAGGTCGAAGGAACGCCGATGCAGGGGCTGGTGGCGCGCCTTTCGAAAACACCGGGTGCACTCCGCTGGCAGGGAAAGTCGAAAGACGCCGACGGGAAGGACATTCGCGAACACGGTTGGGGGTAACAACATGGCACTGTCCCGCGGCGCGAAAACTCTCGCGCTCACTTCAACGGGCATTGCGCTCGTCTCTCTCGATGTGACGATCCTCAACGTTGCCTTCGGCTCGTTGCTCAGCGAATTCGGCACCGACACCCGTCGCGAACTCACCTGGTTGTTCTCGGGCTACAACATCGCGTATGCAGCAACTCTGCTGACTGCGGGCCGACTCGCCGATGCGTACGGCCGCAAGAAGGCCTTCATCCGCGGCCTCGTCATCTTCGCCATCGGCTCGGCCCTGTGCGGCATCGCGCAAAACCCCGAAATGCTCATCGCCTCGCGCGTGCTCCAGGCCATCGGTGGCGCCATTCTGTCGCCGGCTTCGTTGGCGCTCGTGCTCCCCGAGTTCCCGGTTGAACGTCGCAGTGCAGCCATCGGCATCTGGGGAGCCGTTGGCGGACTGTCGGCCGCACTCGGTCCGGTCATCGGTGGCTGGTTGATCGACATCGCCAACTGGCGCTGGGTCTTTTTCGTCAACGTTCCCGTGTGCCTCATCGCTGCGGCAATCGGCGTGCGTTACCTGAAGGAGAGCCTCGACGAGACGGCACACAAGCATGTCGACATTCCGGGGGCACTGCTCGCCGTCATCAGCGTCGGTCTTCTTGCCCTCGCCATCGTGCAGAGCGACGAATGGGGCTGGGCAACACCGACCACCATCGGCATCCTCGCCGCGGCCGCCGTTGCCACCGCAGCCTTCGTCGCCACGTGCAGGCGAAGCGCCACCCCGGTTCTCGACCTGCGATTGCTCAAACTTCCCTTCGTCACCGCGTCAACCATTGCGGGCCTCGTCTTTTCCGCCGGCTTCTTTGCAATGATCTTCGTCAACACGCAGTGGCTGCAGGCGGTGTGGGGTTACGGGGTGCTGAAGTCGGGATGGTGCACGGTGCCGGGGCCGTTCACAGCTGCCCTCGTTGCGGCACCCGCCGGACGCGCAGCACAACGCTTTGGTCACGGGAAAGTCATCGGGCTCGGCTGTTTCATCTTCGCGGCATCGATGCTGTGCATGAACATCTTCATGGTGAAAGAGCCGTCGTTCTGGACGCACTTTTTCCCGTACAACGTCATCAGCGGCTTCGGTATCGGCCTCAGCATCTCGACGTTCTCGAGTGCCGCAACCGCCTACCTGCCGCATACCCGTTTTGCGATGGGTTCGGCGCTGTCGAACACCGCCCGCCAGGTGGGTGCAGCGCTCGGCCTCGCCATCGTTGGATCACTGCTCACCGCAGCGGTCAAGAACAAGGACGTTGCGCACGGCGTGCAGCAGGGTTGGACCTACGTGTCGATCACGATTTTCCTGGCCGGCATCGTGATGCTCGCACTGTTCCGCAAGCCAACGGCGGAACAACTCGCCGTCGCCGCAGCGGCCTGAATCGTCAGTTCGCGCCGACCACTCCCACGGGGCACGACACACCCGTGCCGCCGAGCCCGCAGTAGCCATTCGGGTTCTTTC
>CAZKVD010000135.1:0-4287 GCA_964556145.1 uncultured Bifidobacterium sp.
AAGAAGGGTGAGTTCCGTCGTCTGTGGATCCAGCGCATCAACGCCGGATGCCGCATTCACGACATCAGCTACAGCCGATTCATCGCCGGTCTGAACGCTGCGGGTATCGAAGTCGACCGCAAGATCCTCGCCGATCTCGCCGTTCACGACATCGACTCCTTCGGTCGTCTCGTCGCCGAGGCCAAGGGAGCCCTGGGCTGAGCCAGCCGACCATCGGTTTCACGAGCACCCCGGTTCGCCGACTGCGTGATCTTCTCTCCGAGAAGAAGGCGCGTCGTGCGGCGGGGTGCTTCGTCGTTGAGGGGCAGGTGTTGATCCGCGCTGCAATCGACGCCGGTCTCGAGATCGTCGAAGAGTTCGTGCTCGTCGACGATGAGCCGGTCTCCGGCTCGACGGTTCACTTCATCGATGGTTCGACGCTCGAGCGCGTCGCCTCGACGGTTTCGCCCCAGCCGCACATTGCCGTGGTGGCCCAGCCACCCTTCGGCGACCTGTCACGAGTCATCAGCGGCTGGGTTCTGGTGGCCGAACGGGTCCAGGACCCGGGCAACCTCGGCACGATGATCCGCAGCGCCGCCGCGGCCGGCGCCGCCGCGCTTGTGGTTACCGCGGGCACCGTCGACGTTTTTTCGCCCAAGGTTGTGCGGGCATCTGCCGGCGGTGCGTTCCTGTTGCCGTGCATTGAAGCCGCATCACTCGCCGACGTCGCATCGAGTGGTTTCACAATGGTGGGCACCTCGTCGCACACGCAGCCCGGTTCGGTCGCCTACGACGAGTTCGACTTCACGGGTCGCCTGGCGCTCATCATGGGCAATGAAGCCGCCGGCTTGGATTCGGCTGCACCCATCGATGCATGGGTGACCATTCCCCACGTGGGTCCCGTCGAAAGCCTGAACGTCGCAATGGCCGCCACGGTTCTGTCGTTCGAGATTGCCCGACAGAGAAAACACCGCTCGTCGACGGGGTCAGGGCACTAGCGTTGTCTCGCCATGCGTAACGACATCTCTGCCGCCGTCGACGCCGCGCTCACCGAAGTAGCAGCTGCCTCGTCGTCCGCCTCGCTCGCCGGTTTGGCGGGTTCATTGGCCGGGAAGAAGTCGCCCCTCGGTCAGTTGAAATCAAAGCTCGGGTCGGTGTCCGACATCGACGAGCGCAAGGCGATCGGCCAAGCCTTGAACGAAGCATTGCTTGCCGTCGAGGCTGCAATCGCCACCAAGCGAGCCGAATGCGAAGCAGCCGAGATCGAATCGCAGATGGCCGGTGAGGGTCTCGACCTCACCGAACGAATCACTTCATCGCGTCGCGGACGTACGCACCTGGTCACGCAGGCCACCCAACGTCTCGAGGACGTGTTCGTGGGTCTCGGTTTTCAGATTGCCGAGGGTCCCGAGGTCGAAAGCGACTTCTACAACTTCGAGGCGTTGAACATGCCCAAATCGCATCCCGCGCGCAGCATGTGGGACACGCTGTTCGTGGAAAGCAGCGAACCCGGAAGCGTTGTTCTTCGCACGCACACGTCACCGGTGCAGATTCGTGTCATGCAAGAGTGGCCACCGCCCATTTATGCGGTGATGCCGGGTCGCGTTTTTCGTCGCGACACCCCCGACGCCACGCACATGCCCGTCTTCCACCAAATCGAAGGATTGGTGATCGACCGCAACATCACCTTCCGCGACCTCGCGGGCACCATCGAGGCGTTCACCAAGGCATTCTTCGGCGCCGACTTCACCAGTCGACTGCGTCCCTCGTACTTTCCGTTCACCGAACCCAGCGCCGAGTTCGACATTCGGCGCGCGAACGGTTCGTGGATCGAACTCGGTGGCTGCGGCATGGTGCATCCCAACGTCCTGCGTGCAGGCGGCCTCGACCCCGAAGAGTGGTCGGGTTTCGCGTTCGGTTTCGGCATCGACCGAATGGCCAAAGAGCGTCACTCGATCGACGACATCCGCGAGATGTACACCAACGACCTTCGTTTCCTGAGGCAGTTCTCCTGATGAAGGTGCTGCTGTCGTGGCTCAACGAGTTCGCCGACTTTGGTGACGACGTCGAAATGCTCTCCGACGAACTGACCTCCCTCGGCATGCCGGTCGAAGAAACCGTCGCTGCCGGAACCAAGGTTCCCGGTGTCGTCGTTGCACAGGTCTTGCGCACCGAACGCCATCCCGATGCCGAAAAGGTTCACCGGGTGTATCTCACCACCGACGGATCCAATGAGCTTCACGTTTGGTGCGGCGCGTTCAACATGAAGGTGGGCGACAAGATTCCGCTCGCCACGCTCGGTACCAAGATGCCCGATGGTCGCGAGATTCTGCGCCGCGGAATTCTCGGCATCGATTCCGAGGGCATGTGCTGCAGCGCGAAGGAACTCGAGCTCAACGACGACCACGGAGGGATTCTCATCCTTCCCGCCGATTTGCCGCTCGGAGTGGACGTCTTTGATGCGCTCGGCGTCACCACCGACACGGTCTTCGATCTCGATCTCACGCGCAACCGCCCCGACTGTTGGGGCCACATGGGAGTCGCTCGCGATCTGGCCGCGCGTTTGGGCCATCGTTTCCGCGCCGATGTTGCCGGCCAGGCGAGCCATCCCGAGCATGCCCTGCCGTTGACGATCGTCGACGCCGAGTCGTGCGGTCGCTTCACGGCCACCGTCGTCAAGAACATCCGTGTCACGCAGTCGCCACAGTGGTTGCAGGATCGCATCGCCCGTAGCGGTATGAGGCCGATCAACAACATCGTCGACGCCTCGAACTACGTCATGCTCGAGCGCAACCAACCGACGCACGCCTACGACCTTCGTTCGGTCGAGTCCGGATTCCGTGTTCGTTTTGCCAAGTCCGGTGAAACCATCGTCACCCTCGACGGCGCAACGCGCGAGCTGCACGCCGATGACATTGTCATTGCCAATGGCAGCGACGTTGCCGTCGGTCTCGGTGGGGTGATGGGTGGCCTCGATTCCGAGGTTGTCGAATCAACCACCTCCATCGCACTCGAAGTTGCATGGTTCCCGGCCGACACGGTTCTCGCCGCGGCCGCGCGTCATGGTCTGCGCTCCGAGGCTTCCGCTCGCTTCGAGCGCGGAGCCGACCCGTGGGGTCTCGAGTCGGCTGCCTGGCGCTTCATCGAGATCCTTCGCCTCACGTGTCCCGATCTCGAGGTGCACGGTGCACCCCAGTCGACGGTCAACGACACGTGTCCGGCGCCGGCCTCCGACGTCACGCTGCGGCTCTCTCAGGTCGAGCGAATTCTGGGTGTCTCGCTGACGGCACGTCAGGTCGCCGATCTCATCGAGACGATTGGCTTCCGCTGCAGAGGCGAGGGGAGCGAGGTCGTCGTCTCCATTCCGTCGTGGCGGCCCGACTCGTCAACCGAGATCGACGTCATCGAAGAAGTGGCGCGCCACTACGGCTACGAGGCTCTCGGCAAGAGTGTCCCCAATTCAACGGTGCACGGCCGCCTGTCCGCGATTCAACAACGCCGACGTCTGGTGCACAGCGTGCTGATCGAGGGTGGCTGGAGCGAGGCCATGCCGAATCCCTTCCTCGATCCGGCGGCATCACGTCTCGCTGGAGTCGATGATGCGGCTCAACTTGCGATCGTCAATCCGCTCGTCGCCGAAGAGTCGGTATTGCGCGTGTCGCTGCGTCCCGGTCTGTTGCGTTCGGTTGCTTACAACCAGTCGCACCGTGTCGATGACGTCCACCTCTACGAGGTGGGCCATGTGTATCCCCGTGGCGACTCGGCGTTGCCCGATGAACAGGAAATGCTCTGCGTGATGTCGGTCGACTCCCGCGACGGCGAACTTGCCGCACTTCGGTCGTGGTCGTTGCTCGTCGATGCGCTCGCCTTTGGTGCCCAGATCGACACGAAGTCGACGCCCGCGGGCTACCACCCGGGTCGTTCCGCCACATTGCGACGCGGCAAGCAGGTCATCGGCGCAATGGGCGAACTGTCACCCATCGTTCTGCGCGCTCACGGAATTGCCGGACGCGTCAGCTGCGTCGAGTTGTCCCTCAGCGTCGTGCTTCGTGAAGAACCCAAGGCCGTAGCGGCAAAAGCGGTCAGCCGTTTCCCGTCGAGCGACATCGACCTGGCTTTTGTCGTCCCCGACACGGTCGTTGCGGCCGATCTCCACCGCGCGCTCAAGTCGGCGGCCGGAAACCTCGCGGTCAGCCTCGAACTTTTCGACGTCTACCGAGGGAAGGGTGTCGCGGAAGGCTCGCGAAGTCTGGCCTACAGGCTGCGCTTGCAGGCTCCCGATCGAACGCTCACAGACGACGAAGTGGC
>CAZKVD010000136.1:0-4277 GCA_964556145.1 uncultured Bifidobacterium sp.
CAACACGCGCGCTTCAAACAGACCGACGCCGACGTTGCCAGTTTCGATGGCGGATACGGCTCGGCCTACCTGGCCCGACAGGTCGGACAGAAATTCGCCCGCGAGATTTTCTTCCTCGGCCGCGAATACTCGGCCGACGATGCACACCGCATGGGGATGGTCAATGCAGTCGTCGACCACGACGACCTCGAGAACACCGCACTCGAATGGGCCAAGGAAGTCAACGGCAAGAGCCCGACCGCGCAGCGCATGTTGAAGTTCTCGTTCAACCTGATCGACGACGGCCTCGTCGGACAGCAGGTCTTCGCCGGCGAAGCCACGCGACTCGCCTACATGACCGACGAGGCAGCCGAGGGACGCAATTCGTTCCTCGAGAAGCGCGATCCCGACTGGTCGGCGTTCCCCTGGTACTACTGAACGTCCGCCCGGCATCGGGGGCAGACGACCCCGCATTCGAACCGTTCCGTCTGCGCGAACGCCAACTCAACACCCGACTCCACCGGCGCGGTGAACGTTCTGATGCCAAGTTCGTGGCCGAAGGAGACCTCGTCGTATTGAGGGCCCTCGAAGCGGGTCACGTTCCGGAACTGATTCTCTGCGACGAGGCGTCGTTGGTGTTGCTCGATGCGCACGCCGGCCGCCTCGCGGATACAACCATCGTGACGGCAAACGAGGCAACACGACGATCGGCAACCGGTCTCGCCGTTGCACTGTCGATGGTCGGGCTGTTTCCGAAACCGACGACGCTGGAAGTCGACGACTTGATTTCACGAAACAACCGCATCGTTGCACTTGCCCAGGTCGACAACCCCACGAACGTCGGCGCCATCGTGCGCAGTGCCGCAGCTTTCGGGTTCACGGGCCTCATCCTCGACCACGAGTCGTCCGACCCGTACGCCCGTCGCGCGCTGCGGGTTGCCATGGGAACCACATTCGGACTCGACGTCGCGCGAACCGCGCATCCCTCCTCGCTCTTTGCGGCGCTTCAGGCGAACGGTTTCCAGACGTACGCCATGACTCCGTCACCCGATGCAGTCGCCCTCGACGTAGTGCAGCCAGGGCCGCGTGTTGTCTTGATTCTGGGGTCGGAACGAAGCGGGCTTCCGGACGAATGGATGACTGCGGCGACACACCGCGTCAGAATTCCGATGGCCGACGGCGTCGACTCACTGAACGTGGCCGCCGCGGCTGCGGTTGCCTGCTACGGCTTGACCATGCGCAACGGCTGATCGTTGCGCAGGTGCTCCGCCGCCTTCACGAAGTAGTCGGTCATCTGTGCACGAATCCCGTCGTCCGTCACCATTTCGTTCACCGCGCTCAACATGCACACCAACCAATGGTCGCGCTCGAGCTCACCCACCACGTAGGGCATGTGCCGCGCACGCAACATCGGGTGCCCCCGCTCTTCGTTGTAGTCGTGGGGCCCACCCCAGTACTGCGCCAGGAACAATCCCAACCGACGGGATGCAGCCGGTAGATCATCGGGTTCCGGGTACAGGGGAAGAAGCACCGCGTCGTCGCGCACCCGATCGTAGAAACGATCGGCAAGCGACAGGAAGAACGGCATTCCGCCGACGGCGTCGTAAACGGTGGGCTCTTCGTCGTTCATTGCGTGTCGCTCATCGCGTCAGGAAAACTCCGGGTCGACCCAATCCGGGAAGATCTCGGGTAGACCGTCACTGACCTTGTCGGGGAAACGTGCCGGACGCTTCTCGAGGAAACTCTCGACGCCCTCCTTGGCGTCGGCGGTACGGCCCCGGGCCTGAATGCCCCGGCTGTCGACGCGGTGGGCTTCCATCGGGTGATCGGCGCCCAACATGCGCCACATCATCTGGCGCGACAATGCCACCGACACGGGCGCGGTGTTGTCGGCGATCTCGCGGGCGATTGCGATCGCAGCCGGCATCAAGTCGTCGGGTTCGTGCACGCTGCGCACCAATCCACCGGCCAACGCTTCGTCGGCAGTGAGCAGACGCCCCGTGTACACCCACTCCGCAGCCTGCGAGATACCAACCAGGCGAGGCAGGAACCACGACGACGCGGCCTCGGGCACGATACCGCGCTTGGCAAACACGAAACCGATCTTTGCCTTGGTACTTGCGAGACGGATGTCCATCGGCAGCGTCATCGTGATGCCCACGCCAACGGCCGCACCGTTGATCGCCGCGATCACCGGCTTTTTGCAGTCGAAGACGCGCAGCGACACCAGGCCGCCGCCATCGCGCACGACTCCCCCGCGTGGGGCCTCGTCGCTTCCGCCCTTGGCAAACGTGCTGCCACCCGACGACAGGTCGGCACCTGCGCAAAAGGCCCTGCCGCTGCCGGTGACGATCACCACGCGGATGTCGTCGTTCGCATCGACCTCGTCGAAGGCCGCGCGGAGGTCGCGCGCCATCTGATTGGTGAACGAGTTCATCGCATCGGGGCGGTTCAGCGTGATGGTGGCGATGCCATCGGTGACGTCGAAGAGAATGTCGGAAAAGGCCATGGGATTTTCTACCCCAACGGTCACACGTCGAGGAAGCGGCTGGCTGCAATGCCCGAGCCAATGGCACCTGCAAGCGCTCCGATGGCAAGCAGCAGAAGCATGATTCCCGAGACGTAGCCCGACGGCACGACAAGGGAACTGACCCCGGTGCCGGGCTTGAATCCCGCCACGCCACTTTCCCACGCCCGGTTCAGACCCCACAGGCCACCACACGACAGAACGCCGCCGATGAGGCCGTGCAAGAGGCCCTCGAGCATGAACGGGATGCGGATGAACCAGTTGGTGGCGCCGACGAGCTTCATCACCTCGATCTCGCGACGACGGGCGAACATTGCAGTGCGGATGGTGTTCCAAATGAGGGTCACCGCAACGGCAAGCAGCACCAGAGACATCACGATGGTGACGGTGCGCACGAAACCCGACAGTGTGGAGATGACCTCGAACTCGTCTTCGGCAAGGCTGACGCCCTGCACTTTGGGAAGAATGCGGTACTGGTCGGCAAGGCTGCGCAACAGGGCCGAGTCGTCGGTGAGCGACACGATCTTGAACTGCGTCGGAATGGTTTCGGGGGTCAGCAGCGACAGCATCGTGGGGTCCCCCACGAACAATTTTTGTGCTTCTTCGTAACTCGCGGGTTTGTCGAGATACGCCAGCTTTTCGATGTCGACCACGTTGGGCTGCGACTTGATGACACCCTCGACGTAGGCAACATTCTCGGGCGCAGCGTCGGGCGCCATGAACACAATCAACTGCACGTCACCCTTCCAGCGCACGAGCAAATTGTCGAATCCGCGCTGCACCAGGAAGGTGGTGCCCACGAGCAGCAGCGACACTGCCGAGGTGAGAACTGCGGCGGCGGTGAGGGTGAGGTTGCGCCGGAAACTGGCCCAGGTTTCGCGGAAGGCATAGGCGACACGTGAAAGCATTATTCGTACACCCCGCGTTCCTGGTCGCGAACGAGAACGCCTCGGTCGAGTTGGATGACGCGCTTGCGCATCAGGTTCACGATGCGGTGGTCGTGGGTGGCCATGACCACCGTGGTTCCGCTGCGGTTGATGGCCTCGAGCAACTGCATGATGCCCTCGCCCGTGGCGGGGTCGAGGTTTCCGGTTGGTTCGTCGGCAAGCATGATGAGCGGGCGGTTCACGAATGCCCGGGCAATCGACACACGTTGCTGCTCGCCGCCCGACAACTGGTCGGGGAACCGATCGGCTTTGTCGGCCAGACCAACCAGATCGAGCACCGCAGGGACCTGCTGGTTGATGACGTGGCGCGGCTTGCCGATGACCTCGAGGGCAAAGGCGACGTTTTCGAACACGGTCTTGTTCGACAGCAGTTTGTAGTCCTGGAAGACGTTTCCCATGCTGCGACGCAGGTAAGGCACACGAGAATCGGGCATCTCGTTGACATTCTTGCCGGCAATCCAGACGTCGCCCCGTTCGGGACGCTCTTGACGGCTCATCAGGCGCAAGAGTGTCGACTTTCCCGAACCCGACGGACCGACGAGGAACACGAAGTCGCCCTTGGCGATGTCGAAGCTGACATCCCGTACGGCCACAGTGTCGGCGCCGTACACCTTGGTCACGTTGTCGAGACGGATCATGACGGTACGAACCTACCCAGTGGAACTTGGCTACGCACCCGCAGAGTCGTTTGCGCGTCGGAATCGCAGAAAACCGACCATGAAATCGTCGATATCGCCGTCGAGAACCGCCGAAACGTTGCCGTCTTCAACTTCCGTACGAAGATCCTTCACCATTTGGTAGGGCTGCATCACGTACGAACGGAT
>CAZKVD010000137.1:0-4201 GCA_964556145.1 uncultured Bifidobacterium sp.
TGTTGGCGAGGGTTTGTCGTTCGATTCGGTGACGCTCGAGGCTGCGGTCGATTTGTTGGCAGTGCCGAAGCCTGCGCGTCGCGGTCGTCGTCGCCCACCCCGTGACTAGGTTGCGGGTGTTGCTCGGTGCCTGAGTGCGCCCGTGTCGGCGCTAGGTGGTCGCCCCGGAAAATGCGTAACCCCGGTCGTGTGCTTTCGCAGTGACGGCTCCGGGGCTTATGCAATGAGCATAAGTCAGGGGTGCCGCATCGTGGCGAGCCGATTTTCGGTCGGAGGTTGGACTTGGACCACCGCGATTGTTTGTTGGTGTTGGGGGCGGTGTGTCCTGTGACGGCAGCGTGGGCCGCGGATGTCAGTCGCCTGCCCGAGGTGTTGCGGGTTCGTCCGCCGTTGCGAATTCCAGCGGGTTGAGTCGAGTGCTGTCGCGACTTTCTTTTGTCTGAACTGCGATTTAGTCTGTTCCCATGGGTCGCAATATGGGTCGTTCGTGGGGCTGGCTTTTGGTTGTCGGGATCTTTGCCTCTCTGGCCGTGTCGTGCGGGGGTGGACAAGATGCTGATCGCGACCGAAACGTGCAGGCGATTGCGGGACAGTCATGCAACAAGTTGGGCCTGACCCAAACCGTGTCGAAGGTGGTCAATGTCTGCGGGCGCAACGGGGCTGACCTCGTGTGGTACGCGGCGGTAGCCAAAAAGCCGACCGGCGCAAAGTGCACACGTCCCGGCGGGTTCCGCACGGCAAGCCCCAGCCCATTGGTGTGTGCAGTGGTCGGCAAAAAACGCATGTGGATTGCAGTCGCGCCGATGCCGTTCACGGTGGCGACCACATCGCCCAGCTCTTCAGGTGACGTTGCGGCATCGGGCAACACTTCGGTCGGGGTATCGACCACGCTTCCTTCGGCGTCGGTGGCGTCCAAGGTGTCGGAGATTCCGTCGAAGCCAATCGACCCCACGACGGCAGCGGCGGTTGCGAAGGCGAGTGCACCCGCAACGCGGCTGACGTTGACAACAAAGGCCAAGACATCCCGCAACGGTGATCCGATGCTTCCTGCGCCGGTGGTGCAGCTCGTCGATGATGCAGGCGAACCTCGGCCGATTGCGGGGGTACGGGTGCGCGCGGTTGTGGCGTCAACGGGATACGAAGTGACGGGAGACGCCGTCACGACCGAGGCGGATGGGTCGGCGAAGTTCCCCGACCTGCGAGTGCTCGGTGCGGCGGCGAAGATCGACATCGTCTTCGTGGCCGACGAGTACACGGGCGCCATGCAAAGTGTCGACCATGCGGTGGGCGAAGAGGCGGGTGTGGCGTGGGTTCAATGGTCGAGCGATGTCATTGCGGGAAGGCAGTGGGTGCGTCAGCCGGTGTTTCAGTTGGTCGACATGGCCGGAGTGCCGGTTGCGCGCTCGGGCATCAACCTCGTGTACACGGCGAAGTTGGGCAAGGGCTCGCCATCACCTATTGGCATGATGGAAACCGACGAACAAGGTCGCGCTGCCTTTCCCAATGCAGTCATCGATACGGCCGGTGAATTCGTCACGGAAGTCGTTGCTCCCGCGGTGGCGCTGCGCTCTGCGCCCCTCAGCGTGACGGTACGCCCCGACGGTGCCTCGCGTCTTGCAATCGTGTCGCACATACCCGAATCGATTGCGAGCGGAATCCCGATCGGCGATGTCGAAGTTCAACTGACCGACAAATTCGGCAACGCGGTGACGAAAGAGGGCATCACCGTGGCGGCGCGCGCGGTGAGTCTGAGTTTTGGTCCGACTCCCGAGGTCGCATTCGTCGAGAGCAATTTTCGTGGCGGCGACAAGGTCACCGCGGTCACCGACAAGAACGGAGTGGCAAAATTCAAGGAGTTCCTTGTCATGGGCCGGGTCGGTACGTGGACGCTCGAGTTCGAGAACGCCAACGACCAGGGCTGGGCTCCTGCAGCGATCGACTTCACGTTGCAGGCCGGTCTGCCGGTGAGGCTTGAGGTTGTGGATGTTCCGGCAGTGGTGCGCAGTGGGCTGAAGTTCGACCAAATACCTTTGGTGGCCGCGGTCGATGAATCGGGTAATCAGGTTTCTTCGCTCACGGGCAACGTCACGGTGACCACGACGAACGACGAGCCGGTCGTGGTCGAAAATGGTGTAGCGGCATTTGACGCCGGTGGAGTTGCCCGCTTCGACAAGCTGACGTTGACGGGCACGGCGGGGTCCGTAGTTCTCTCCTTTTCGTTCGGGACGCTCACTACAAGCAAACTGGTCACTCTGTCCTACGGCGCGGTGAACGATTTCGTGATCACCGAAATGCCGAGCACAGTTGCCGCCGACGAAACATTCACCGTTGCCATCCAACTTCGCGATTCGGCACGCAACGTCGTGAAGACCACAGGCATCATCACGGAAGTCGCTTTGGCGGGTTCCGAGTTCAAATTGGTGTCGCAGAGCGGCAATACCGGAACGATTTCTTTTCTGTTTCCTGATCCATTGAAAGTTGCCGCCGAATACACGTTGATCTTCTCCGTCATCACCGATGTGACCCCACGAAAGTTGGTGACGACGGCACCGTTGTCAGTTCGCGCCAGCGACGCGGTCAAAGTGAGATTTCCAACGGACGGTCCGATCAAGGCTGCAAGTGGGAAAGTCTTCGATGCTGCCATTACCGCGCAGGTCTTGGACAAATTCGGCAACGTTGCAAAGAAGTCCGGCGTGCGAGTGACGGCCGAAGTCGTTGATGGAATCGACAAAGTGGCATCGTTCGACGGTTCGACTGCGGTGACAGATGACTATGGAGTCGCCAAATTCGACAAGTTGAAGCTCGTTGCCAAGGCGGGCGACTACAACCTGCGGTTTGCAGTCGAGAACTCGGGCCGGCCGCTCGGATATCCAAGTCCCATCACAGTGCGGGCCGGCGTAGCCACCGGGCTGAAGATCGTGCGTGGTGCTGCGGGACTGCGCAATCGTGAGGTTGCGACCCAGCAGCCGATCATCCAGTTGATTGACAGTGTGGGCAATGATGTGCCGCAGGCGGGCACGTGGGTGCAGGCTTACATCAGCCCGTCGACGGGCAGCGTCGGGCCGCGTGGATTCGCGAAAACGAATGCAGAGGGTCGCGCAGAGTTCGCGAACCTGAAGCCGGTGGGAAATCCTGTTGGTTCCTCCTCGACGATCAGTTACCGGGTCGATGACGTGGAGTCGGTCACTGAAACGGTCACGGTGGCGGCCGGCGCGGCGACGAGCTTCACCATCGGCATGGCGAGTGTCATCCCGTCAGGATCTCGACTCGGAGCGCTTTCGGCGGTCGACGTCGACGGCAACGCGACGACTGTCGACGAGTTCATGATGTCGCTACCGGATATCGGTACACCGTCGCAGACGAATCTCTTGTGGATGTCGGTTGCATCAGACAGCAGACTCGTCGTGCATGGCCTGAAGGGAACAAAGGCCACGATCCGTGTCATGGCGCGGAAGGACCAATCGAAGGTTCTCCACACGCATTCGTTCACCATCAACACCGACGCCAAGATTGGCGATCCCGGTCCTGCGGGCGGTGTGATTATCCACGACTTCGGTGCAGAGCGAATGCGCCCGGTTGCCTCGATTTCAGCGGGTGGTCGCTTTTTCGAGACAGCCCCCACGAACTGGTCGACCCGAGCCGGCGTTCTCCCGATCAGTATCGTCGACTCGTTGCGGGACAAGTTCACGTTGTCCGGTGCTACCACTGTGACCGGAGCTCTCCAGGGTGGCAACAACACGAAGTCAATCGTGGGCCAGCAAGCCAACAGGCCCGCGGCGTACGGGCCGAAGATCGTCGAATCGTTGCGTCTCGGGGACGTCGACGACTGGTTCTTGCCCTCGAGCGAAGAGTTCAAATTGATCTTGAGGCAACCCGAGGCCGGGTGGCGCCCCGAATGTGGTCCCTTCACCAAGTTCATGACGTCGACGTTGACCGGCACCAAGCAAACTGCCAATTTCTTCGACGCATCGACGACGCCGTGGAGTTTGAAATCTCTCAGTGTTGAGACAATGGCTTGTATCGTGCCTATTCGCGCATTTGGCTGACATCGTCGCGCTGACAACTATTGATCCGAGAGGGCCGCTAGCGAGAACCTGAAGGTGCGACACCCCCTGTGTATTTTCATCGTCAGATGACAGACACCATCGAATACCTCACCACCGTGGCCGACTGGTTCGTGATGAAGGGAGGTGAAGTGGTC
>CAZKVD010000138.1:0-4052 GCA_964556145.1 uncultured Bifidobacterium sp.
CTTGCCCTTCACGATCGCGGTGCCGGTGTCCTGGCACATCGGAAGAATTCCACCGGCGGCGATGCTGGCGTTTTTCAACAGGTCGAGTGCAACGAAGCGGTCGTTGTCGCTTGCCTCGGGGTCTTCGAGGATGTTGCGCAGTTGCTGCAGGTGGCTCGAGCGAAGGAGGTGTGCGATGTCGCGCATTGCGGTGCTGGTGAGCAGCGTGATTGCCGATGGATCGACCTTCAGGAACGTGCCCTCGGGAGTGTCGAAGGTCGATACCCCGTCGGTTGTGATCAGACGGTATTTCGTCGTGTCGGGCCCGAGGGGGAAGAGTTCGGTGAAGTCAAAGTCGGCCATGGCCCCACGGTAGGGGTTGGCCAGTATCCGATGCACGTTCGCGCGCACCCGATGGTGCTCACGTGGCGGGATTCACCGGCCAGTCGTGCTTCGGGTAGCGGCCGGCCATGTCCTTGCGCACGTCTGCCCACGAACCCGCCCAAAACGCGGGCAGGTCGCTTGTCACCTGAATGGGTCGGTCGGCAGGTGACAGAAGTTCCACGACCAACGGAACGGCGCCGTTCATGATCGACGGATGGATGGCGGTGCCGTAGAAATGTTGTGCACGCCCCGACAGCATCGGCGTGTCGTCACCACGGTAGGTGATGCGCAGTTGGCGGCCGTTCGCAAGCGTGACCTGAACCGGTGCGAGTTCGTCGAGATGCGCGCCGAGTTCGTAGGGCAGACCGCTGCGAAGGACGATTGAAAGGTCGATGTTGTCGAGGTCGGCTCTCGAGGTGCAGCCGGCAAGGTAGGGAGCCAACCATTCGTCGAGGCCCGCGATCAGCGCCTTGTTGCTCCAATCGGGCCACCGCGTATCGCGCGAATGAAGGAAGCGAACCCGCTCGACGAGTGATTCGGATGCCGGTCCCCACGGGAGTGCCTGGAGGCTCGTTGCACGCACGCGCTCGACGAGTGCGGCGGTGGTGTCGGGGCCGGGTGCGGGCTTCTGGCGAATCTCGCGCAGCTTCATGCCATCGAGGCGCCACTCGATCGAGTTCACGAGGTCGTTGCGCTCGCGGTCCCAAGTCACGACGTTTTTCACCGAGACGTGTTCGGCCAGAAGATCGGTGATGTCATCGGCCGAGATGGCCGCCGCAAGTCGCATCCGGGTGTTCTTGCGGTCGCCATCGACGTCGGCTGCAACGACGAAGGGCTCGTTGGCGAGATCGGATTCCTTCGGCACCCAGGCGGCGTTGCCGGTACGCAACTGGAACTGGCCGGCACCCGTTTTCCTCACTGCCAGTCGATCGGGGTAGGCCCGAAGAAGCAGCGCACCGACGCGGTTCGGTCGCGCCGACCCCGACGTTGCCGTACGGCCCGACCGTCGCAGGATGTCGCGGGCCTGGTCGCGGACGCGGGCCGCGCCACGGCGGTCGATGCGGTCGTCGGAGGCAAGATCGTCGATGCATTCGATGCGCCAGCCAAGGTCTTCGGGAATGTCGTCGCGGCGGCCACCCATACTTCGAACGACGTCACGGTCTTCGAGAAGCGCGGCGAGGAGGCAGGCCGTCCACACCTCGGTCTCGTGCGCGCCGACGACCATGGCCGCGAGACGCGGGTGCAACGGGACACGCAACATCGTCCGTCCGTGATCGGTGATGCGGCCATCAGAATCAATGGCGTCGAGCAAGGCCAGCAATTCACGTGCCTGGTCGAAAGTGGCGCGCGGAGGTTGGTCGAGAAAACGAAGTTCGTCGAGCTCGACACCCCATGCCGCAAGTTCGAGCGCAGTCCCCGCCAGGTCGACCTGCAGAATCTCGGGCTCGATCTGTGCGCGCCGCGAACGGTGTTCGGCCTGGGGCCACAGGCGGTACGCACGTCCGGGTCCGAGTCGGCCGGCGCGGCCGGCACGTTGGTCTGCGGATGCGCGACTGACGTTTCCCATCAACAACTTCGACATTCCCGTGTTCGGATCGAAGCGGGGTGAGCGGGCCAATCCGGAGTCGATGACAACACGTACGCCGTCGACGGTGAGCGAACTCTCTGCGATGTCGGTGGAAAAGACGATTCGGCGACGTCCCGGTCGGCTT
The DNA here is from genome assembly GCA_964556145.1 of uncultured Bifidobacterium sp. Classification (GTDB taxonomy): domain Bacteria; phylum Actinomycetota; class Acidimicrobiia; order Acidimicrobiales; family Ilumatobacteraceae; genus F1-20-MAGs119. Next base: position 2,076 of record CAZKVD010000138.1, read on the forward strand.
GGTGCAAGAGCCGCGTCCTGTTCGTCCTGGCTGAGGGCGCCTGCCAAGGGGAAGAGGTCGACGTTGGAATCGACGACTCTCGACGACGCCTCGATGGCGCGGCGGATCTCTCCGATGCCCGGCAGAAAAACAAGCATGTCACCCTCGGTTTCGCGCAACGCCCGAAAAATGGTGTCGGCAACCTTGTTCTCGAGCCGATCCGCGTCGCGACGCTGGCCCTTGCGGATGGTCGGCGCGTGCCACCAGTCGATGTCGACGGGAAACAGTGTTCCGTCACTCGACACAACGGGCACGGCATTGTCGTTCGACAGGTAGTTGCGCCACCGTTCCGTGTCGGGGGTGGCCGACATGAGCACGATTCGCTGGTTGGTACCGAGCGAGCGCTGAGCGTGCATCAAGAGTGCAAGTCCGAGGTCACCGGGCAGGTTGCGCTCGTGGACTTCGTCGAAGATGACGATTCCGACACCGGGAAGATCGGGGTCGTGTTGCAGGCGGCGCGTCAGAACGCCTTCGGTGAGAACTTCGATTCGCGTGGACGGCCCGATGACGCGTTCGTCGCGGGTTTGGTATCCAACGGTGTCGCCGACCTTTTCGCCGAGCAGCTGTGCCATGCGACGTGCTGCGGCGCGCGCCGCCAGCTTGCGTGGCTCCAACATGATGATGCGCTCGCCCCCTGCCAACAGATTGCTTTCGAGAAGTCGCAGTGGGGCGAGTGTGGTTTTGCCGGAACCCGGTGGGGCGACGAGAACGCAGCGATGTCGTGTCGACAACGCCTCGATGAGGTCGGGAATGCACGCTTCGACCGGCAACCCGGTCGGCGCGAGGGTCACACGAGAGCCGGTGTTCCGGCGTAGGGGCTGGGATCCTTTGGACCCGGAATCGTGGGAGCCGACCACGCGGTAGTGGTTGCAATCGATTGGGCAACCTTGCGCCACTCGACGGGGCGCCAACCTTCGGCGGCGGCGGGAACGCTGAGGTCGGACTGGATGAAGACGAATGCGGGAAGCTTCTGCAGGCCGAGACCACGTACTGCGGTGCGGTCGGGATCGACGAATACGAGGAACTCGTCGGCAAGTGGTCCGAGGAACTGCTTGGCCTCGTCGGCGGTGGCGGTGACGATGAAGTTCACGCGTACGGCTGCTCCGGCGAATGCTCGCATGACGCGTGCAGCGGTATCGAGGATCCACGAACTTTCGTTGGTGAACGGGTCGATGACGACCGAGGCGAAGTGGAACGTGGTGAGCCACTCGCGCAGCGGCCGCGGGTCGCCGGAGAGGGGGGTGAGAACGAGATCAGCGGAGGGGGTGGTTGCCACGGGTGAAACGGTAGCAAGCCGGCACTACGTTGGATGAAGTGCATCCCATCGAGCACCTGCGTTATTTGGCACGTTCAGGGTACGCCGATGCCCCCGAACTGGTCGTTGAAACCGCCTCGGCCCTTCGTCATCTCGGTGCCGACCCGGCGAGCCTGCTGTTGACATGCCGCCGCATCGTTGAAAAACATCCCACATGCGGACCTTTGTGGTGGCTTTGCGCCGAACTTCTCACTGCTCTCGAACCGCGCGACGTCCTGCGGCGTTGCGTCGACCGAATTCAAGACGATGCGACTCCGTCCCACCTTGCGGGCCATCTCGCTACGCGCTTTCCCGACGGCGGGATGATTGTCGTCAACGGCTGGTCGTGGGAGGTCGCGACAGCCCTCGTTTCGTCCCACGGATTCGAGGTGTGCGTGGTCGACGGCGACAACGGCGCGGACCACATGGTTCGGGTTCTCGAGCGCAACGACGTGGTCGCGCATCCGGTCGAGCCGCAGCGTGCAGCTGCTGCCGTGGGTGAATGCGATGCGGTTGTCGTGTCGGCTGCATTTCTGGGGCCGGAAACGGCCTGGTCGCCGGTTGGCTCGGCGCAACTTGCCGCAGTCGCGTACTGCGAGGGGGCCGACGTGGTGCTGACCACTGCGGTCGGCACACGCCTTCCG
>CAZKVD010000139.1:0-3941 GCA_964556145.1 uncultured Bifidobacterium sp.
CGATGCCCTTCTTCAGGCTCATCGGGTTGGCGCCGGCTGCAACGTTGCGCAGACCCTCGCGCACCATGTTCCATGCGAGAACGGTTGCGGTCGTGGTGCCGTCACCGGCCACGTCGTCGGTCTTCTTGGCAACTTCCTTGACGAGCTCGGCGCCGATCTTTTCGTACGGATCCTCGAGCTCGATTTCCTTGGCGATCGAGACGCCGTCGTTCGTGATGGTGGGTGCGCCCCACTTCTTGTCGAGCACGACGTTGCGACCCTTTGGTCCGAGGGTGACACGAACGGCATCGGCCAACTTGTTCATGCCTGCCTCGAGGCCGCGGCGGGCCTGTTCGTCAAAAGCGATGATCTTTGCCATGGTTCTCCTCAAAAAATCGATGGATGGGGTATCTCGCACTCTTGGTGAGAGAGTGCTAGCACTCTAACGGGGAGAGTGCTAACCCGCCAACGCCGGCCGGACCCTGATTCTTCGCTAGTTCTTGCGTTTCTGCCCCAACGCGACCCCGAGGGGAGGCCACACTTGGCCCATGACAAGCACCCGTCGCAGCATCCGGATTCTGGCCACCCTCGCCGTTGCCATCGTGGCGCTGGGACTTCCGTCCGTGGCCCATGCCGCCACCCGGCCGTCGGCCTCATGGAAGGTGACCAGCCTCGCCACGTCGACCACCTACGCCACGAAGTCGCTCTTTTCGACCAACTCGGGCGGCGCCCAAACCTGGACCGCCAGCGGTGTGTGTTCGATGAAATCCAAAAAGGTCGTGACCTCGGCCGACGCCGGCAAGTGCAAGCTCACCGTCAAGATCGCCTCGTACCGCGCATACGCAGCACGCACCGCAACCAAGACGCTCACGGTGTCGGCGCCCACTACCTCACAGACCGCGAGCGGCTGCGCATCGACCTACAAGTTCGTCGATCTGTCGTCGGCCCCCGGTGCAGGCAGTGGGTATTCCAAACCCAACGTCACCGCCTCGTGCAGCGACGGCATCCTCACCGTCACATCGAACGGGATGATCGGCTACACGTTCGTTGCCAAGACCCCGAACGCACTGCGCGAACAGGCGTACACGTGGAAAGTCACCACATCGCCGAAAGTCGCGTCATCCGCAACGAGCATCAAAACGCAACTCGGCACCGTTGCTTTCACCGTCAGCGGCATTCCGATCTTCGGACCCATGGAGGGGCCGGTGCCGCAGCAAGAAGCTTTTGGTGACCCCGTGTACAACAACCTGCTCGACACCTGCAAGGGGCACACCGGTTACGCGGGCGACTATCACTACCACGCGATTCTTGCCATCAACTCGTGCTACCTCGACGAAACGATCATCGGATACGCAAACGACGGCTTCCCCATCTACTCGAACCCCGGGTACACGTACACGTCCGGCTACAAGATGACCGGCAACCCCAAGTCGAACTCGTGGAACGCCTACACGTATCAATCAGGTGGCACGAACACTCTCGACGAATGCAATGGTCGCACCGATGACAACGGCAACTACCGCTACCACATCACCGAAACGTTTCCGTACGTCATCGGTTGCTACAAGGGAACTCCGACCACGCAGGTCGGCAAGGCTGCCGCACCGATGGTGATGAAGTCGTCGAGCTACGTCTGCGAGATCTGACTCGGATACCGTCGCCTGTACCGACTGGTCGCGTACGGCTCAGCCGCCCGCCGTATCCACTGTCGCGCGCGGCTCAGCCGCCCGCGACTGCCGGAATGATCGACACGGTTTCGTTGGCCGGAACCGGCGTGTCGAGACCTTCGAGGTAACGCACGTCGTCGTCGGCGACGAACACATTGACGAACTTGCGCAGCGCGCCGGTGTCGTCGAACAGACGCTCACCGAATCCGGGGTGCTTGGCTTCGAGGTTGCGCAGCACTTCACCGAGGGTTGCTCCGTCGACCTGGACGGTGGATGCTCCGCCCGAGATGGGGCGCATGGTGGTGGGGATGCGAACGGTTGCCATGCGCGTCACGCTATCGGAGGCATTTTGTCGCGCCACGGCGCAGCTGCTTCCAGTTGCGACGCGATGCGAACAAGAACGTCTTCCCTGTTCGCCGCGGCAACGAATTGCACACCCATCGGCAGGCCGTCGACGCTCCAGTGAAGCGGCAAGCTGATCGCAGGTTGGCCAGTCACGTTGAATTGCGCCGTGTACTGCAGGATCGAACGCAACCGCAGACCCGCCTCGGGCCCGGTGAGCCAACCCAACTTGGGTGGCGGGCCGGCAAGCGTCGGCGTCACCAGCAGGTCGTAGCCCTGCGAGCCATCGGCAGGCATCCACCAGTCGAGCATGCGACGTGACCAGGCATGCATCCAGTTCACCATCGACACGTACTGCGATCCACTGATCGACTTTCCGATCTCGCGCATGAAGAGGTTGTCCATCTCGATGTCGTCCTCGCCGACCGGGCGACCGATGATGCGCTCGACATCCGCGAGACCCGCGTCCGTCGCCACCGCAACGATGCCGGTGAAGGTGTCCGGGAAATCCGGGTCGCCCATCGCGACGGGGTGCGCCTCTTCGACGATGTGGCCCAACGACTCGAGCAACGCCCGCGTGCGCTTCATCGATTCGCGCGTTTCGGGATGGTCGACACCACCGTCCATCAACGGACGGTCGAGGATGCCGATGCGCAGAAAACCAACCGGACGACCGAGTTCTTCCATGAGCGGCCGTGAGAACGGCGGCGCGGTGTACGGATCACCGGTTTCGTAGCCCGCGAGAATGTCGAGCATCAGTGCGGTGTCACGAACGCTGCGCGTGACGACTCCGTCGATCGTTGCGCCCATCCACGATTCACCCGTGTCGGGCCCCTTGCTGATGCGACCGCGAGACGGCTTCAAGCCGACGAGCCCGCATTCGCTGGCCGGGATTCGAATCGATCCACCGCCGTCGTTGGCATGGCCCACCGCAACGATGCGTGCTGCGACGGATGCTGCCGAGCCACCCGACGACCCACCGGTTGAATGCTCGAGGTTCCACGGGTTGTGCGCCGCGCCGTAGGCAAGGGGCTCGGTGGTGATGGTGCTGCCGAATTCAGGGGTGTTCGTGCGGCCGATGACGACGGCGCCCGCACGACGCAGACGACGCGCGATGTTCGAATCGGTCGGTGCGATGTATCCCGCGTTCTTCAACGCACGCGAGCCCATGTGGTGCGGCTCACCAGCGATCGCGGCTTCGAGGTCCTTCACCACCACGGGAACCCCGTGCAGCGGCGTGGTGACCGGGCCGGCCGACAATGCCGCCGCCTCGTTGGCTGCCTTGTCGAAACGCGGGTGAATGATCGCATTCAGTTTCGGGTTGATCGCCTCGGCACGTGCGATTGCCGCAGCAGTCAACTCGGCGGGCGACACCATGCCTCGGTGCAACGCACCGATTTGATCGTTTGCATCGAGGTCGAGAAGGGCATCCACGTTTTCTGAACTCATGTCGGAACCCTACGCTTCCGCCATGCGCGTGCTCGCCGCCCTCGACAAGTTCCGCGGCACCGCGACGGCGAAAGAGGCATGTGCAGCGGTCGGTCACGCCTGCTGGGAACTCGGTTTCGACTGCGACGAAGCACCACTTGCCGACGGCGGCGAGGGAACGCTCGATGTACTGGGCGGCCCCAACCGCACAAGTCGTGTCACGGGTCCGCTCGGAGACATGGTCGAGGCACAGTGGCGCCTGTCGCGCGACGTTGCGGTGATCGAGATGGCGCGCGCGTCGGGCCTGCAGTTGGCGGGGGGCGCGGAACGCAACGATCCGGTTGCGGCCAGCACCACGGGCACGGGCGAACTCATCGACCAGGCACTCGACGCGGGTGCAAAGAAAATCATCGTGTGCCTCGGCGGATCCGCAACCACCGACGGTGGCTACGGCGCGGTGCGCGCGATTCACGCTCCCGCACGGTTGAAAGCCGTCGAGTTCATCGTTGCCTGCGACGTCACCAC
>CAZKVD010000140.1:0-3887 GCA_964556145.1 uncultured Bifidobacterium sp.
CCCCACTGGCTTGTGACGTGCAGAAGCATGCCGATGGGCCCGAGATCGAAGTTGTGCAGGTAGAGGTGGTCTTCGAAGCACTGACGTCCGTGGTCGATGGTGGAGAGTGCGTGGGCGATGAGCGCCGCATCATCGAGCTGTGATGGATCGATGCGCTGAATCACAAGGTTCTGGGCGGTGTAGGTGTCGCGCAGGCCACCGGGTCGGTGCCACTCTTTGGTCTTCGCACGCCACGGCGGATTGGCGACCGTTTTCGCAGCGATCTTTGCCCGACGACGCATCTCGGGGTGCAGCTTGGTTGCAAGCTTCAACAGGGGGAGCGGCGGGAGTTTCTTCGGTGGCTTGTTTGCACCGATCAGTGGGAACACCCGTGAGTAGACGAGGCCATTGACGGTTCGGAATTCCAGCGAACCCAGCGGCACGCCGAGCTCGCGGAAGCCGCGACCCGTTCCGGTGCCCGCACCGGGGATTTGCATGTGGATGTTGAGCGGAGTCGCGGGGCGATTGACATGTGAACGATCGAGAGACCATTCGCCGGGTCCGGGGGCCGTCCACGTGAGCGGTTCTTGCGGGCTGCGTGCCACGGCCTCACCTTAGTTGCTGTATGACAACTAATATTTCCGACGTGGAAGCCGACGTCGTCATTGCCGGTGCGGGGCCGGTGGGAATGGCGCTGTCGATTGCGCTGTCGAACCTGGGTGTGTCGAACGTGGTCGTCGAGCGCGGCGTGGGTGTGCATCCGCTGCCGCGTGCCGCGGTGATCGATGCCGAACTGCACCAGTCGTTCATCGCGAACGGTTTGGGCGAGAAGTTGGCGCCATTGCTGACGCCGATCCGTGCAGCCGACTACGTCGATGTCGACGGCAAGGTGTTGGTGGGCGGAGATCTCTCCGGCATTCGCATGTTCGGTGGGCTGCCCGCGGCGAGCCTGCATTTCCAGCCGGAACTCGATGCCATGTTGTTGCACGAGATGCAGGCGCGCGGAGGACGCTTTCTCTCCGGCGTGGCATTCACGGGTGTCGAACAAGATGCGTCGGGCGTGCGTTTGCTGGTTGATGGTGGCGACGAGGTTCGTGGTCGGTGGTTGGTTGGTTGCGACGGTGCGTCGAGCACGATCCGCCGTTCGGTTGGTATCGAACGCGAAGACCTGGGATTCGAACAGGACTGGTTGGTCGTCGACATGCGCCTCCACGACCGTGCAGCGTCGGGGCTGCCCGACGTGGTGCGTCAGGTCTGCGACCCTGCGCGACCGGTCACGATGGTGAGCGGGCATCGCGACGTGTACCGCTGGGAGTTTCAGCTGCAACCCGGCGAAGACCTGCGCGAGATGAACCAGCCCGAACACGTGTGGCGATTGGTGTCGCCGTGGGTGAACCCGACGAACGCCGACATCATTCGTTCGGCGTCGTACCGCTTCCACGGTTTGGTTGCCACGTCGTTCCGTGCCGGCCATGTGTTTCTTGCCGGTGACGCGGCGCATCAGATGCCGCCGTTCATGGGCCAGGGTTTGAACTCGGGATGGCGCGATGCATTCAACCTGGCGTGGAAGATGCGCTGGGTGCGCGACGGACTGGCCGATGATGCACTGCTCGACACGTACGGGACCGAGCGCATTCACCACTCGCGCGTGACGGTGGAACGCTCGATCGAAGCAGGGCAGTTGATTGATCAGTTCGCGGGGCGTGTCAGTCATGGCATCAAGCCGGGCAAGGGATACGGCGGCGGCACCGCGCGCCCGCGTTACGGGAACGGCGCTGTGGTGGAGGGCCATTCACGCGTTGGTACGGCATTCGACGCGTGGCACCTGATTGGTGACGGTGCAGATGCGCTGACTCACATGACGGTGGTGTCGTCGAACGGGTGTGAGGCTGCCGTGCCGTCACGGGGATTGTGGCGTTCGGTTGCGTTGTCTCCCGCCGACACGATGGGCGTCGACCACGTGGTGGTGAGACCCGACGGTTTCATCGCCGCGGCGTGCGACGATGCTTCGATCGACGCCGTGTTGCGCGAACTGTGTTTGCGGATGGGCTGCTAGTGCTCAGCGCTTCATACCGTTGACGATCATCCACGCTGCTTCGTCGGCCAGCGTGTCGACATCGAAGGTGCCGTCGGCCGAATTGAACTTCGCCGCGAGTGCGGGAAGCGTGAAGATTCCCGAGGCGCCGTGGGCGACGAGAAAGAACGGTGTGCGCACCGCAGTGGGCTTGATCAGCTTCTTCTTCGTCAATTCGTCCATCAGTTGCCGGATTGGTGTCAGTGACGGCTGCACGAACTTCTTGTAGATGTGGTCGAGATGCCACGACTCTTCGAGGCCCTCGTTGTTCATCAGCCGGTTGAGGTACGGGTGGCGACTCGAGACGATGAGAAACACCTTGAACTGTGACTGCAGTTCCTCGAGCAGGTCGGCGGGACGGGGAAGAGCACGCAAGTGTTCGCGGATTTCGCCGAACATGGCACCGAATGCATGGTCGATGACCGCCTTGTACAGGTCTTCCTTGGTGCCAAAACGCTGATGGATGGCGCTGTGGCTGAGGCCAAGTTCGCGGTTCAGCGAACGCAACGACATGCCGTCGTAGCCATGGGTGGCGAACAGCCGCAGGGCGGCTTCGAGGATCTGCTCGTCGCTGTGCAGTTTTGGCCGACCGCGCCCCTGCGCTACTGACGCTCGGCTGCTGCTCGGTGTTCGTGGCACATTTCCAATATTAGGCAGGTGGCAAGAAAACGCTTGCAGGTGGCGACTGCGTGATTCAGCGCGCTCGGTGCGGCCCCGGATGATGTTCTCGTCGGATGCAGCGGGCTCCGGCACGGGGCATCAACACTGCACATCGTCCCCCGAGCCGGGCAAGGATGATCGATCGCGCGTCAACGACTTCACGGGCTCGTGACCGCGCCCGCTCGAGTGCTGCGAGAACGGCCGCCTCGGGGTCGGGCTCGCCGCGGTTCCATCCGTGTTCAAGTGCCGCTTGCAACTCGTTCAGTGACATGAGCCGTGCCACCGACTCGTCGAGTACTCCGGCAGCTACGGCCGCTCGAACCATTCCGTCGGGTGCGGGCGGTGGCGCGTAGTCCCATCCATCAAGCCCAACTTCTTCCTCGATGATGCTGAGAATTGCAAGCGCATCCCAGAGGGCTGTCACCTCGGACTCGGTCAACAGATGGGCATCGACGAGAGCGCACGCGATGTCATAGACCACGTCGCCGGAACGGGGTCCGATGCACAGCACTTCGATGAGTCCACAGCCATTGACGATTGACGCCCGGTAAACAACACGGTGATGGCCACCCAGAACGTCGAGCGTGTTCCAGCCGACGAGTGGAGCGCGCAAGGGATGTTTGCCTGCGGGTTCGTCGCAAAGCCGAATGACCTCGGCCAGGACGTCGATCTGATCGTGGACGGATCGCTCTGCAACCTGCTCGACGAACGAGTCGAGAAAGACGACCTCGGCCTGGTTGTTGGGAAGTCGTTGACCGCGTCTCACCGATTGGGTCTCACTGCGTGCGACGGGAGAGTTCGGTGGCGCGCTCGCGAATTTTGTCGGGATCGAGATTGAGTCGTTTGCAGACGTCGTCGAGAGAATTTGGAAGCGTCCGGCCGGCTGAGACACCGCTGAAAGCTTCGATCACAACCTGCGCGGCGTCGTCGATGCGGGCTGCTGACTGATCGAGGCGTTCTGCCGAGTCGACCACGGAAGAAACCTTGCCGAATCGTGTCAGGAGAATCCGACGTGTGGCGGCATGTTCATTCAGCCACGACACACCTCGCTGAGAGGCGACAGTGATCGGGACTCGAAGGGGTTCGGCGTGGCTCACCGAGCCAGATTACCCAATCTATGTAGACTTGCAACACTTGCTCGGACCGGCTTTACGCAAGCCCTCGCTTGGCTCGG
>CAZKVD010000141.1:0-3850 GCA_964556145.1 uncultured Bifidobacterium sp.
CGGTCGACGACGCGGGCCACGCGGTCACCGAGCGACGAGTGGAAGAACAGAGCCTCGGCGTCGGAGTTGTCGAGCAAGTACCACAGTTCTTCGTCGAGGTACCGGTAGTTCACGTTCACGGGCACGCCGCGGAACTTGAATGCGGCGTAGTGGGCCTCGAGGTACTCGTTGCTGTTGTAGAGGTACAGACCGACCTTGCTGTCGGCGCCGAGGCCGGCATCGACCATTGCCTGGGCAAGGCGTGCGGCGCGGTCGTCGTATTGGGTCCAGGTACGTGTGACGGCATCGTGCGTCAAAGCCGGCGAATCACCGATGACGTCGGTGATTGATTCCCACAGGGTTGCGAACTGACGTTCCATGGGCGCCGAAGTTAGTTGACTTTTGTCACAACCTTGAAGTGTTGATCAGAGAATTTTTTGGTTGCACTGGCCAGATCTTTGGCCGACGCAATCATCGGCGTCGTTAACAGGAGATGACGCGCGAGGCGACCCTTCGTCGCCTTCGCATCATGCCCACCCGCTTTGCCGGTCGACGTCATGAGATCGACCACCACGTGACTGGCCACGAGGTCAAGGTCGGCGCGGTAGGCCGCACGATGCTCGGTCGGCAGCAAGTCGATCACCACGCACCCACGCGCGTAAGCATTGATCGCGGCACTCACGTCGTCGAGCCACCACTTGGCCATCGTTCCCCCGAGGCCCGAGAGACGGGCCCCCATCTTCAGGCGGTAGTCGGGAACGGGGTCACTTGCGATGGCGGCCCCCAACAGCCCACTGGGAATGACGATGCGGGGCAGGGCACGGGTGCGCTGGGCGGTGGTCATGCCGCCCAGGTCGAGGTGATCCCACACCACGCCGGTGTAACGCTCGGCGGCCGACAAGGTGGGGGCGCCGATCAATGCCATGTTTGCCGCCCGGGCTCGATCGAGGTGCTTCCCCCGCACGCCCAAAAGGGTTTCGTCGCCGCCGCGGGCACTCGTCAGCGCGGCGGCCACCTCTGCCCGGCGTCGCCCGAGCCGGGTCCCAAAGGCTCCCGAGGCGGGCTTCCACTTGGATCGGGCGTTGCCACCTTCGGCCTTGCCCTCGGAGGGAGGGAGAAGAATCACAAAGTTGAGACGCATACGGCAAGTTTGTCTCAGGAGGATTACGCTGGCCTCACCGACGTGACCGTTGGCTCATCCAACGGCGGAAACTTTGGACAGATGCCATGACATATCTCGACGACAACTCCATCTACGGGCCGGTCAGCGACTGGGCGACCGATTTCGATCACGCTGATCCTGCGTACAACCAGAACGCACATGCAATCTGGGACCAGCTTCGTGGCACATGCCCGGTTGCGCATACGCAGCGCTACGGCGGCACGTGGTTGCCGACCACGCACGAATTCGTGCACGAGATTGCTTACGACACCGACCACTTCTCCAGTCGCGGTGTCGTCGTTGCCACGGTGAAACCGAGCGACAACCCCGATGCGCCGCCCGCTCCGATCGGTGGCGCCCCGCCCATCACCTCCGACCCGCCCTTTCACCAGCACGCGCGCAAGATTCTTCTTCCCGCGTTTGCGCCACCCGTCATCAACGACTGGGAGCCAGAAGTTCGTCGCCTGTGTCGCGATCTCATTGCAGGCATGGGTTCACTCGACGTGGTCGATGCCGCCGTGCAGTACGCGCAACACATTCCCGTCAACGTCATTGCGCGCATGCTCGGCTTCCCGCCCGAAGACGGCGAGCTTTTCCGTGGCTTCGTTCACAACGTGCTCGAAGCCATCAACCTCGAACCCGGTGCGCGCATTGCGGCATTCCAGGAACTCGATGCCTACATTCAAAAGCAGGTCCAAGACCACATCGAGAATCCGCGCGACGACCTGACGAACTTCCTCCTCAACGCAACGATTTTCGACAATCCGCTCAGCCCGCAGCACGTTGGTGGCACCATCATCCTGTTGCTCATTGCCGGTATCGACACCACGTGGAGTGCAATCGGGTCCAGCTTGTGGCATCTCGCGACCAACCCGGTCGATCGTCGTCGCCTTGTCGACAATCCGCAGCTCATGCCGATGGCAATCGAAGAGTTCCTCCGCGCCTACGCACCGGTCACCATGGCCCGCGTGGTGAAAGAGGACTACAACTTCCACGGTGTCGAAATGAAGGAAAACGACTGGGTTCTCCTCCCGTTCCCCGCCGCCAACCGCGACCCCGAAGAATGGGACGACGCCGACAAAGTGATCATCGACCGCGAGGTCAACCGCCACGCGGCTTTCGGTCTCGGCATCCACCGTTGTCTCGGCTCGAACCTTGCACGTCTCGAACTTCGTGTCGCCGTCGAGGAATTCCTCGCTGCGTACCCCGACTTCGAACTTGCACCGGGTGAAGTCGTGAAGTGGAGCGTCGGTCAAATTCGCGGCCCGCGCGAGCTTCCCGTGCGCATCACGGGTCGCGCCAGCTGATCGCGACCACCTACCCGCTATAAACAACGGGTAGTGCTCGACCTCGAATCTCTCAACCCCGATCAATACGACGCGGTCGTCCACCCGGGCGGCCCATTGCTGGTTGTTGCCGGCGCAGGCTCGGGCAAGACCCGTGTGCTCACGCAACGCATTGCGTGGCTCATCGAAAACGGTGTGCACCCCATGCGCATCCTCGCCATCACCTTCACCAACAAGGCAGCGGGAGAAATGCGCGAGCGCGTTGCCGCACTGGTCGGCCCCGTTGCCAACCAGATGTGGGTCAGCACCTTCCACTCGGCGTGTGTACGCATTCTGCGGGCGCATGCCGAACGACTCGATTTTCCCAAGTCGTTTTCCATCTACGACCAGTCCGATTCGCAGCGTCTCGTCGGCTACGTGGTTCGCGACTTCGGCCTCGACGTCAAGCGATTTCCCGCCCGCGGCGTGCAAGCCCGCATCAGCCTCTGGAAGAACGAACTCATCAGTCCCGCCAAGGCCAAAGACACTGCGTCAGGAATGCTCGATTCCCGCAACGCCGACGTCTACGCCGAATACCAGGTGCGCCTCGAACGCGCCGGCGCCATGGACTTCGACGACCTGCTGCTGCGCACGGTGCAGTTGTTCCGCAGCCACCCCGATGTTCTGCAGATGTACCAGGAACGCTTCCAGCACATCTTGATCGACGAATACCAAGACACGAACCTCGCGCAGAACGAGATGGTGCTCATGCTCGGCGCGTCACATCACAACGTCTGTGTTGTCGGCGACACCGATCAGTCGGTCTACCGCTTCCGCGGCGCCGACTTCCGCAACATCATGCAATTCGAAGAGGCCTTCCCCGACGTCACCACGGTGGTGCTCGCGCAGAACTACCGCAGTACACAGAACATCCTGTCGGCGGCCAATGCGGTCATCTCGAACAACATCGAGCGCCGGCCAAAGAACCTCTGGACCAGCGCCGGCGGGGGAGACCCCATCGTTCGTTACTACGCCGACGATGAACACGACGAAGCTGCGTGGATCGCCCAGCAACTGTTGACTGCGCACGAAACCGACGCGCGTCAGTGGAATGAAATGGCGGTGTTCTACCGCGCCAACGCACAGAGCCGCCTTCTCGAAGAAGCGTTGATGCGCTACGGCGTTCCCTACAAGATCATCGGCGGTACGCGCTTCTACGAACGCAAGGAAGTGAAAGACGCACTTGCGTACCTGCGCGCGTCGATCAACGAAAACGACGAAGTCAGCGTGAAGCGCGTCATCAACGTGCCCAAGCGCGGCATCGGCGACGGCAGCATCGACAAGATCGACGCACTTGCCCGTGACAACCGCATCGGCTTTGCTGCCGCACTGCACCGCGCCGACGAAGCCGGCGTTTCGGGTGCGGCCGCAAAGGGACTCGCCA
>CAZKVD010000142.1:0-3842 GCA_964556145.1 uncultured Bifidobacterium sp.
ATCCGCCCACCGCCCAGTGCTGTGGCGGTTCGATACCGGCCGACATCAACATTGCGGGCCAGTAGATGCAGTGGAATCGAATGATGTCCTTGCCGATGAGGTGCACCGACACCGGCCAGTTGCGCGCGAATGCGTCGTCGTCGTTGCCGTAGCCGACCGCGGTGATGTAGTTCGCAAGAGCGTCGAACCACACGTAGGTGACGTGTTCCGCATCCCACGGAATGGGGATGCCCCACTTCAGGCTTTTGCGGCTGATCGAGAAGTCGCGGAGTCCCTGCTTGATGAACGAAGTGACCTCGTTCATGCGGTACGACGGGGTGATGCAGCCCGGGTGCCGTGCGTACCAATCGAGAAGGCGGTCGCCGAAGCGCGAGAGGCGGAAGAACCAGTTCTCTTCCTCGACGTGTTCGACGGGGCGCTTGTGCACCGGGCAGTTCTCGCCGTCGAGTTCTTCCTCGGTGAAGTAGGCCTCGCAGGCCACGCAGTACAGGCCCGAGTAGGTGTCGAGTTCGATGTCGCCGGCTTCGTAGCAGGCCTGCAGCAACTTGGCCACGCCGCGTTTGTGGCGCTCTTCGGTGGTGCGAATGAAGTCGTCGTAGCTGATGTCGAGGCGCTTCCACGCGTCGGCGAACAGCGGTGCGATGGAGTCGGTGAACGCCTGGGGCGAGATGCCGGCGGCATCGGCGGCCTGCTGGATCTTCAACCCGTGTTCGTCGGTGCCGGTGAGAAAGTGCACATCGTCACCGTTGAGTCGGTGCCAACGAGCAAAGGCGTCGCCAACGATGGTGGTGTACGCATGGCCAAGGTGCGGCCGTGCATTCACGTAATAGATGGGGGTGGTGAGCGAGAAACGCGGCACCAGACGAGGATACGCTCGGCACCCGTGACTTTCGCCTTTGATTTCGCCACTGCCGTGCAGAAAGTGGCGGAAGGTCGGTACTCGGCAACGGTTCAGCCCGGATGGGACATCATGGGCAACGCGAACGGCGGATACTTGTTCGCCTTCGCTGGTCGGGCGATGCGTGATCATTCGGGTCGCCGCGATCCGTTCACGGTGACCGCCCACTATCTCGCCCCGGTGCAGGCCGGGCCGATCGGTGTCGAGGTCGACACCGTGAAGAGCGGCAAGCTGTTGACGACGATGAACGCAAGCCTCATCGTCAACGACCGCACCGCGGTACGACTGCTCGGCGCGTTCGGCGAACTACCCGACACCATCGACCGTCAGTTCGTGACGGCTGTGCACCCCGAGATTCCGGCCTTCGACGATTGCGTACCGAGACACAGCGACGGCAATGCGATGCCGGTCGAATTCGCCAATCGTTTCGACTCGCGCATCCATCCCGACGACACCGCGTTTCTCCGTGGTGAAACCGGCGGCACGGCCATCATGCGTGGATGGTTCGAATTCGGCGACGGCCGTCCGATCGACACGCTGAGTCTTCTCACCATTGCCGACTCGTTTGCGCCGCCCGTGTTCAACGTGCCCGTGCCGAAGGCATGGGTGCCGACGATCGAACTGACCGTGCACGTTCGTGCGGTGCCGGTCGGGACGCGCGTGGCGTGCGTGTTCCGCTCGCGTGTCATTCAGGGCGGTCTCACCGAGGAAGACGGAGAGATATGGGACGAGTCGGGCAACCTCGTCGCAATCTCGCGCCAACTCGCACTGTTGGGCCGCGCCTAGCGCACCGTGCGGCCGCGCCTAGCGCGACAGAATCTGCAGCAAGTCGCCGGGTGTTTCGGCGATGGCGTGGGCGCCGGCCGAGCTGAGTTCCTCGCGCGAGCCGAATCCCCACAGCACGCCGAGTCCTTTCGTGCCGACCTCGGTTGCCGCGTCAATGTCGTGGTGGCGGTCGCCGATCATCCAGCATTCGTCGTGCTCGACGCTGATCGAGTGCAGGTCGTGGAGTTCGCGAACCGCTTGTTCGAGAAGACGGGCCTTCGGTACCTCGTTGTCGGATTCGGCGGCCACCACATGCACGAAACGGCTGGCGGCCGAGGTGACGTCGAGAACCATCAGGGCCTGTTTCTCGGGCTTAGACGTCACGATGGCGAGGTGCCAGTTGCGGCCGAGAGTGTCGAGCACGTCGAGGATTCCGTCGAAGGGCTGCGTGCGCGGCACGTATTTGGGCGTGTAGATGGCGCGGTAGTCGGCAATGAATTCGTCGGCGCCGTCGGCGGGCAGCCCGCGCGGCACGAAGAACTTTGGGTACGACGTCGCAAGTGGCGGACCAACGATGTGTGTCAGGTCGGCGCGGGTCATCTGTTGTGCACCGCGCGCAGCCAACACTTCGTTCATCGCGCCGAGAATGCCCCCACCCGAGTCGGCAACGGTGCCGTCGAGGTCGAAGAAGAGAACGTGCTGTTTCATTGTGGATCTCCGGAGCTGCGTCGCGACAGTGCGACGCGGTAGGCGCTGCGACGCGGAACGTCGAGTTGGTTCGACACGTGATCGGCGGCGTCACGCACCGACATGCCCGCGCCAAGTGCGGCATCGACGGCTCGCGTGATTTGTTCTTCATCGGCCGGCGCGGCTGGTGGTGCACCCTCGATGACGACGACGAACTCACCGATCGGTTCGTTCGTGCCGAAGTGTGCGGCTGCGTCGGCCGTGGTTCCGCGCCACACCTCTTCGTGCAGTTTGGTGAGCTCTCGTGCCACCGCGACGCGCCGTTCGGGGCCGCAGGCAACGACAAGATCGGACAACGTGCGCTCGATACGGTGTGGCGACTCGTACACGACGACCGTGCGTTCCTCCAGGGCAATGTCGGCGAGCCGCCGTTCGCGGTCGCCACCCGAACGCGGCAGGAAGCCCTCGAAAACGAAGCGTGTCGTGGGTAGTCCGCTGAGAATCAGTGCCATCACCAGCGCGGCCGGCCCGGGTATCGCGGTGACGGGAAGGCCGGCGTCGATGACCGCGCGCACCACGACCGCACCCGGGTCGGAGATGGCGGGGGTGCCCGCATCGGTGATCAGCGCAACCGTACGTCCCGATGAAATTGCATCGACGATGCGCATGGTTGCGTCGCGTTCGGTGTGCTCGTTGACCACGACATACGACGGATCCGCCACGCCGAGATGCTTGACCAAGCGTCCCGAGTGACGTGAGTCCTCGCATGCAATGAGGTCGGCCGATGCCAGTGCCTCGCGGGCCCGCTGCGAGACGTCACCGAGGTTGCCGATGGGTGTGGCGACGAGAACCAGTGCGCCGCTCACTTCGGCGGTGTCGTTTCGGTTGCAGGAGGAAACTCGGCGTCGCGGATGCGGAGCACGTCGCCGGGTGCAATGCCCCAGTGGCGAAACGCATTGGGCTTGGTTTCCACCACACGAACCGCGCGCATGACCGGAAGGGCCAGACGGTTCGGTCGCAGGGGCCGAACGGCGATGATCGTGTCGTTTTCGTCGAGGTAGGCAACGTCGATGGGAAACTTCATGCCGAACGAGTGCACCCAGCGGCACGGGGCGATGACGAGCGGCATCGACGCGTCGGGAAAGTCCTTCAGCCCGCGGCGACGTTGGCGACGTGTTGCGGCGAGATTCGCGCTGGCGAGTACCCGTGTGTCGTGGATGATCCACGCACCGATCATTGGGCCTTCGTTGTGTCGTGACGAGCGTGAAAATGCAGCCATGCCGACGTTCACGCTAACCAGTTGTGCGCGACGATGGGCTCAGACGTTGAAGCGGAACTCCATCACGTCGCCGTCGACACCCTCGTAGTCCTTGCCCTCGAGGCGAACCTTGCCCAGTTCCTTGGCCTTGGTCCAGGAACCGATCTCGAGGAGTTCGTCCCACTGGATGACCTCGGCGCGGATGAAGCCGCGTTGGAAGTCGGAGTGAATGCG
>CAZKVD010000143.1:0-3814 GCA_964556145.1 uncultured Bifidobacterium sp.
AGGTCTTGTCCTCGTGCTGCAGGCCGTTGATCAGCGTCGCCATGATGCGGGCACCGGTCATTCCGAAAGGATGACCAAGAGCGATCGCGCCACCGTGGACGTTCAACTTGTCCATCGGAATGTTGAGATGCTTGGCCGAAGGAATCACCTGTGCAGCGAATGCTTCGTTGATCTCGACGAGGTCGATGTCATTGATCGTCATCTTGGCGCGCGCCAACGTTTGACGAATCGCCTCGATGGGCCCGAGGCCCATGATCTCGGGGTTGAGGCCCGAGACTCCCGATGCAACGACGCGCGCAAGAGGCGTGATTCCCAGTTGCTTGGCCTTGGTGTCGCTCATCACCATGACGGCCGCCGCGCCGTCGTTCAGTGGGCATGCATTTCCGGCGGTGATTTCACCGTCGGGACGGAACGCCGGCTTCAAGTTCGCCAGGCCCTCGGCAGTAGTGCCGTCGCGCGGGCCGTCGTCTTTCGACACGACGGTTCCGTTCGGCAACGTGACAGGCGTGATTTCGCGATCGAAGAAGCCGTTGTTCTGGTTCGCGACCGCGAGCTGCTGTGAGCGCGCACCGAATTCGTCCATTTCGCGACGCGAAACACCTTCGACTTCACGCACGTTCTCAGCAGTCTGGCCCATCGCGATGTAGATGTCGGGAAGCCCCTGCGGCGGCGTCCACACGGGCTGGCCGCCCTCGGAGCGCTGCTTGGTGCGCTTGCCCGCTTCGGCGAACACCGCATTCGGAGCGGAGTCACTGGCACCGGCTCCGTAGCGGCTGACGCACTCGACACCGGCGGCGATGAAGCAGTCACCCTCGCCCGAGCGAATGGCATGCGCAGCCATGCGGATGGTCTGCAGGCTCGATGAGCAATACCGATTGACGGTGACACCCGGAACGTTGTCGAGACCCGCAAGGATCGCAGCGACACGCGCGATGTTGAAACCCTGTTCGCCCGCGGGCTGGCCACAGCCCATCATCAGGTCTTCGATGTCGTCGGGGCGCACCTGGGGAACTTTTGCCATCAGGGCCTTGATCATTTGGGCCGACAGGTCGTCGGGTCGCATGTCGACGAGCGACCCCTTGAAGGCACGTCCGATCGGACTGCGAGTGGTTGCGACGATGACGGCCTCGGCCATGGTTTCCCCCTGTGATGACGTTTGAGTCGTGCAAAACCCTACTCACCCCGCGGGTTCTCGGCGCGCGGCGGTGCAGGTTATGCGCGTTTTTGTGCCGAAATCACTCGATCGAGCTCTTCGCGCTGGAGGGGATCCTGAAGATTGATCAGTCCGGCATACCACCGCAAGCCCCGCGCGGTTGCCACAACCCGGACGGGCACCCGTTCCCCGAGGTCGTGACCGAACGCGGTTGGCACGTCGACCCGCTCGATGCCGGCCTCGTGCAGTTCGGTTTCGGTCGCGGCCAGCTCACCTCCGGACATGAGGTAGGTCTCGGCATCGACGAAAAACGTGAATTCGATCGTCTCGCGTTCGGGAAGGGCTTCTCCTTCGTCGGGCATGAGCGCATAATCTCACGGCATGTCGACCTCGACCTCATCGTTGCCAAATGTTCCGCTGGCGGACATCAATCTGTCGAACCCCGAGTTCTGGCTGCAAGACAGGGCGTGGCGATACGGAGCGTTCAAGACGCTCCGTGACCAGTCGCCCTACCAGTTCTTCGAGGAATGGGAATTCGAAAACTCCCCCATCCCGCGCGGTCCGGGCTACATCGCTCTCACCCGCCACGACGACATCTGGCATGTCAGTCGCCATCCCGAACTGTTCTGCAGCGGGAAGGGTTCGAACATCGGTGACCTCACCGTTGAACTGAATGAGTTCTTCGGCTCGATGATCAACATGGACGATCCGAAACACTTCCGACTCCGCTCGATCGTGTCGCGCGGTTTTGCCCCGCGTGAAATCAGGCGAGTCGAGGAGTACGTGGTGAACAAGGCCAAGGAAGTCGTCGACGGAGTCCTCGAGCGTTTTCCCAGCGGTGAGTTCGACTTCGTCGAGGAAATCGCCTCGCGCTTCCCTCTTGAGATCATCTGCGAGATGATGGGAATTCCGAAAGAGGACTACAAGCAAATTCTCACGTGGACCAACACGATCCTCGGCGTCGGCGATCCCGAATTGGTCACCGGACTCGACGATCTGCTCAATGCAGGTCTCAGCATGTTCAGCTACGCACAGGCGCTCGGCGAGGACCGCATCAAGAACCCGACCGACGACATCACCTCGGTGATGATGCAGGCCGAGGTCGACGGCGAACGACTGACATCACAGGAATTCGGGTCGTTCTTCATTCTTCTCGTCGTGGCGGGCAACGAAACGACCCGAAATGCGATCAGCCACGGCATGAAGCTCCTCACTGACAATCCCGACCAGCGCAAGGCCTGGTTCGACAATTTCGAAACCCACACCAAGTCGGCGGTCGAGGAAATCGTTCGTTACGCCACGCCGGTCATCCACTTCCGCCGCACCGTCACGCAAGACACCGATATCAACGGATTCCCCGTCAAGGCAGGCCAGAAAGTCGTGATGTGGTACGCCTCGGGCAACCGCGACGAACGCGTGTACACCAATCCCGACGTCTTCGACATTCGCCGCGACATTCAGCCACCACAAGTTGGCTTCGGCGCCGGCGGGCCGCACTTCTGCCTCGGCGCAAACCTCGCTCGACGTGAAATCGCGGTGATGTTCGAGGAAATTGCACGTCGTCTCCCCACGCTTCGCGTGACTGGCGAGCCGGCGTACCTGCAGAGCAACTTCATCAACGGCATCAAACGCATGCCGTGCGCGTTGGCGTAACGATCAGCCCCGTTTCTTGGCGGCCAGACCGGCCAGAACTTCCATGATCAGACGGTGAGCCACGTTGACCGTGCAGTCGGCATGGTCGTAGGCCGGCGCAACTTCCATCACGTCAAAGGCCACCAGCGGCGTCTCGAGCGCGAGCCTGCGCAGCGCCCGCAGCATGTCGACACTTGCGATGCCTCCCGGCTCGGGCGTACCGGTTCCGGGCGCATACGCAGGGTCGAGCGCATCGATGTCGACACTGACGTACAGATGATCGACACCGTCCATTGCCTCGGCAATCGCGTCGGTGATGACCGCATCCAGACCACGCCGATGGACTTCGTCCATCATGTGCCACTTCATCCCCTGTTCACCCATCCACTTCCACACATCGGCACCGGGCCAGTAACCACGCAGACCAATCTGGACGAAATTCGATGCAGGAATCGCACCACTTTCGATGAGGCGGCGCATCGGTGTGCCGTGACTTGCGAGATTGCCGTCGATCGTGTCGGCGGTGTCGGCATGCGCATCGAAGTGCACCATCCCCACGCGACCGAATCCATACTTCTCGGCGACTGCCGTGGCCGAGGGCCAGGTGATCGTGTGGTCGCCACCGACGACAATGGGTGTAATGCCGAGGTTCACCACTTCGGCAACCTTCTTTTTCACGTTGTCGATGCTGGCTTCGACCATGCCGTGCGGACAGTAGGCATCACCCGCATCAACGACCTCGAGGTGGTCGAAAATCTCGATACCCAAGTCGAGGTGGTACGTGCCCGGCTCGTAGGCACCCACACGCACACCACGCGGGCCGAAACGCGCACCCGGTCGGTTGGTGGTTCCCAAATCGAACGGCGCGCCGATGATCGCCACGTCGGGCTGCCAGTCGGCCAGCATTCCGGCGTCGACCACCAGCGGTCGCTGCGCAAAAGTCAACGTGCTGCCGAAGACATAGCCCAGTTCAAGCTGTTCGCGATATCCGGGTGGCAATTCCCTCTTCACACCCGCACCCTACTGAGG
>CAZKVD010000144.1:0-328 GCA_964556145.1 uncultured Bifidobacterium sp.
GCAAGGCCGAACTTCGCGTGATCCCCGGAGCGGGACATCGCCTGCGTCACGACCCACGTGCGCTTGCGATTCTCCTCGGCTGGCTCGACCGCCAGCGCGCGGCGGGCTGATGAACGTCGGTCAGTAGCCGTCGACGTGCGTGCTGTGCCAGGTCCACGCAGTCTGCAGAATTTCTTCGATGCCGTGGCGTGCCTTCCAGCCAAGCGTGGTTTCGGCAAGAGACGGGTCGGCGTAGACGATTGCCGGGTCGCCCGCGCGACGCGGTGAAAACGTGTGGGGTACTTCGCGGCCCGAGATGCGTTCCGTGGCGGCCAACACCTCGAGAACC
>CAZKVD010000144.1:342-3772 GCA_964556145.1 uncultured Bifidobacterium sp.
GTGCCGAGATTGCACGTGAGCGAGGGTTTTCCCGCATCGAGATGATCGAGTGCCTTGGCGTGCCCCTCGGCGAGGTCGACGACGTGGATGTAGTCGCGCTCGCCGGTGCCGTCGCGGGTGGGGTAGTCGCGGCCGAACACTTCGAGTGGTGGCCGCTTCCCGAGTGTTGCCTTCATCACGATGGGGACGAGGTTCGTCGTCACCGACCAGTCCTCGCCGATGCGTGAATCGAACGATGCGCCAGCGGCATTGAAGTAGCGCAGACACACGCTGCGCATGCCGCGAGTTTCTCCGACCCAGTGCAGGACGCGTTCGATCATCAATTTTGTTTCGGCGTAGACGCTTTCGGGACGCGTATCGAGGTCTTCGGTGACGGGCACGCGCGCCGGGCTTCCGTACACCGCGGCCGACGACGAAAAGACGAACTGCTCGACACCCGCATCTGCGACGGCCTCGATGAGGAGCGTCGAGCCGTTGACGTTGTTCGAGAAGTAACGGAACGGATCGGTCATCGATTCGCCGACGCTCTTGTACGCAGCGAAATGGATGACGCTGGTGACCTTGCGGTCGCGACACAGCTTGGTGACGAGGTCCTGGTCTGCAATGTCACCAATGACGAGTTCGGCGCCGAGCAGCGCCTGTTGGTGACCGAGTTCGAGGGAGTCGAGCACGACCACGTCGCGGCCCGTGTCGCGCAGAAGTCGCACCGTGTGCGAACCGATGTAGCCGGCTCCGCCGGTGACGAGGATTGTCATCTATTTCTTCTTCGCAGACTTTGACGCCGTTGCAAGCGGGCGTGACTGCTTGTCGCGGTCGGCGGCCTTCTCGGCCTTCTTCCAACTGCGCACGAGCAGGAGGGTTTCTGGCGAGGTGATGTCGGCAACGGTGCGCGGATTGTCGTCGCTGAAGACGCCGGCTTCGGTCTTCCAGTTGCGCGGCTTCACACTCATCCGCTTGCCCAGAAGCGCGATGAAGATCTGCGCTTTTTCCTCTCCGTAGCCGGGCAGCACCCGCAGGCGGGCCGTGAGTTCCTTTGCGTCGGTGACACCGGCCCAGATGTTTTCACCCTTGTTGCCGTACTGGGTGGCGATGATTCCGCACAGTTCGTGGATGCGTCGGCCCATTGCGGCGGGGAAGCGGTGCAATGCGGGCTTCTCGCAGCACAGGGCCACGAAGTCGTCGACGTCGATTGCGGCGATCTTCTTGGGGTCGAGATGACCGAGGCGCTGCTTCAACGTTGCGGGACCCTTGAAGGCCCATTCCATCGGCACCTGCTGGTCGAGCAACATGCCGATGAGCAGCGCCGTTCCGTTCGAGTTCAGCAGTTTGTCGGCGGCGGTGTCGCCCGTGATGTAGAGGGTTCCCATTGCCCCCGAGACTACTCAGCGCTCGAAGAACGGCGAAGGCGTGCCCGACGACAATTGGTACATCGCAAGCGCCTTGCTGACCGCTTCGACCGGCACGAGGCCGTCGAGGCTGAGCGAGTGCAACACCGTCACCACGATGTTTGCCGCATCGATTTCGAAGTGGCGACGCAATGCCTCGCGTGTGTCACTTCGACCCATGCCATCGGTGCCGAGCGGGGTGAACCGACGCTCGGTGACGAAGCGGGCAACCTGCTCGGGAACGATGCGCATGAAGTCGCTGACCGCAACGATCGGCCCGGCCGCGTTGTTCAACAGACGTGACACCACGGGAGTTGCGGGCGGGTGGTCGGGGTTCAGTCGTGCAATGCGCTCGCACTCGAGGGCCTCTTCGCGCAGGGTCTTGTACGAAGTCGCCGACCACAGTTCGACGCCGACGCCGAAGTGGGCGAGCAGGTCGTTGGCCGCGGCGCGGGCTGCGGAATGCGCCGAGCCCGAGAAGACGATCGATGCCTTGATCTTCGCATCGGCCGGTGCATCGGAGAACTTGTAGAGGCCGCGCGTGATGTCGTCGTTGGTGACGTGTGCGGGCATTGCAGGCATCACGTAGTTCTCGTTGTACAAGGTGACGTAATAGAAGATGTCCTCGGGGTTCGGCCCGTACATCCGGTTGATGCCGTGCTCGACGATCGCGGCCATTTCGTAGGCGAACGCGGGGTCGTAGGCCTGACACGGCGGAACGGTGCTGGCGAGAACCAGGCTGTGGCCGTCTTGATGTTGCAGACCTTCGCCCAGCAACGTCGTGCGTCCGGCGGTTGCGCCCATCAGGAACCCGCGCGTGCGTGCGTCGGCGGCCTGCCAGATGAGGTCCCCAACCCGCTGGAAACCGAACATCGAATAGAAGGTGTAGAACGGCACCATCGGCACACCACGAGTGGAGTAGCTGGTTCCCGCAGCAATGAACGACGACATCGATCCGGCCTCGGTGATTCCCTCTTCGAGAATCTGGCCGTCGGATGATTCGGCGTACGACATGAGAAGGGCATGGTCGACCGGTTCGTACTTCTGGCCCTGGCTTGCGTAGATACGCAGTTCGCGGAAGAGCGAGTCCATGCCGAACGTGCGGGCTTCGTCGGGCACGATGGGAACGACACGCGGGCCGAAGTTGTCGTCGCGCGTGAGGTTGCGCAGCAGGCGGGTGAAACCCATCGTTGTGCTGACGGCCTGGTCGCCGCTGCCGCCCTTCAGTTCGGTGAACGAGTCGGCCGAGGGCAGCGACAGTGGACGGCGGTTCGCAACAACGCGCTTGGGGATCGTGCCGCCAAGAGCGCGACGGCGCTCCATCATGTACTGGTATTCGACGCTGTTTTCCGACGGGCGGTAGTACGGCGGTTCGTCGGCTTCGAGAGCGCTGTCCGGGATTTCCTCTTCGAGGTGGAGACGTTGGCGAAGAGTGCGCAACTGCTCGGCGGTCATCTTCTTGATTTGGTGCGTCGCATTGCGACCCTCGAAGCCCGGGCCGAGCGTCCAACCCTTGATGGTCTTGCAGAGAATTGCAGTGGGTCGACCCGATCCGAGGTTCTCCTGTGCGGCGCGGAACGCGGCGTAGAGCTTGCGGTAGTCGTGACCACCGCGCGGCAGGTTGACGAGGTCGTCATCGGACAGGTGTGCAACCATTTGGCGCAGACGTGAGTCGGGGCCGAAGAAGTTCTCGCGAATGTATCCACCGCCCTCGACCGAGTAGCGCTGGTACTCGCCATCGACGGTGTCGTTCATCTTGTTGAGCAGCACTCCGTCGACGTCGCGTGCCAGCAGGTCGTCCCACTTCGAACCCCAGATGACCTTGATGACGTTCCAGCCGGCACCGCGGAACGATGCCTCGAGTTCCTGAATGACTTTGCCGTTGCCACGCACCGGGCCGTCGAGTCGCTGCAGGTTGCAGTTGACGACGAAGACGAGGTTGTCGAGATGCTCTCGCGAGGCGAGCGACAACGCGCCGAGCGTTTCGGGCTCGTCGCATTCGCCGTCACCGAGGAACGCCCAGACGCGGCTGTTCGACGTGTCGT
>CAZKVD010000145.1:0-3379 GCA_964556145.1 uncultured Bifidobacterium sp.
CCACCGTACGAAGATCGCGGTGTGGTCGAACGATCACAACGTCGACCCCGTCGGTGCGTGCGTTGGTGCGCGTGGCGGTCGTGTGCGAATGGTCGTCAACGAACTGCGTGGCGAGAAGATCGACATCGTTCCCTACAGCGAAGACCTCGCGGACTTCGTGGCGAAGGCGTTGTCGCCGGCAAAGGTGAACGAGGTGCGTCTCAGCGCCGATGGCACGCAGGCCGACGTCATCGTTCCCGACTTCCAGTTGTCACTGGCAATCGGCAAGGAAGGCCAGACCGCCCGTCTTGCCGCACGTCTCACCGGTCTGCGCATCGACATCAAGAGCGAAACACAGGCTGTCGCCGAGGCATCGGGTGCAGTTCCCGTGTCGTCGGGCGATTCGGGTTACGCCGAGGGTCAGTGGATCACCAACGACGCCACCGGCGAAATGGAATGGCACGCTGCCGACGGCAGTGTCATCAGCGAAAAAGAGTGGGCCGGCGGAGGCGCCGCCCCCACGGAGGCGGCCGAGCAGTGACGCAGCGCGGTCATCGTCCGACACGCACGTGCGTGGGTTGCCGTCGTCGTTTCGACGCCGGCTCTCTCGTGCGTTACGTGATGGTCGACGGCCGTCTTGCCATCGGTGAATCGTCGAACGGTCGGGGTGCGTGGTTGTGTCGCACTTCATCGTGTGTCGATGCCGCACTCGACCGTGGAAATCTCCGCCGTGCATTGCGCACGAACCACGCGTGGTCCCGTCAAGACCTCGACCAGTGGGCCCCCAATGAATCGGTAATGAAAGGCTGAAGTCAAGTTGCCAAAGAACATGCGCGTACACGAGCTCGCCAAAGAGCTCGGCCTCACCAACAAAGAGGCCGTTGATCTCTGTGTCGTGATGGGAATCGACGTGAAGAGCCACTCGTCGTCCATCATCGAGGCGCAGGCCGACCGTGTGCGTCGTCGCGCCGAGCGCGACGGTCTCATTCGCGACGAACAGCCCGAAGAGCCCAAGCCTGTGAAGAAGGCCGCGGTCAAGAAGGCTGCGGCAAAGACAACCGACGATGGCGAACCCGGCGCCGACAAGCCGGTGAAGAAGGCTGCGGCCAAGAAGGCAGCGCCGAAGAAGGCGGCAGCCAAGAAGGCCGATGAGCCCGCCGAAACCCCGGCAGCCGAACCCGCGGTGGTCGAGGCCCCCGCGGTGGTCGAGGCGCCGGTTGTTGTCGAGGCTCCGGCAGTGGTCGAAGCGCCTGTTGTCGCGGCGCCGGTCGTCGAGGCTCCGAGTGCGCCCGCGCCGGTCACACCGGCAGTCGCCGAGCCCGTCGCGGCCGAGCCCGTCGCACCCGCGCCCACCCCTGAGGCTGCGCCAGCACCGGCACCGGCAGAAACCACGGGCGAGACGACACGCAGCGGCTTCATTTCCAGTGGTCGCCCCAGCCCCAGTGCCCCGCGCCCCTCGATTCCGGCCGGCATGCCCCCGACAACCGCTGCGCGTCCGCCCGCACCGCCCGCGCGGCCGTTGGCGCCTGGCTCGACACCCCCGCCGCCGCGTCCGCCCGGACCCGTTTCGGCATCGGGTCGTCCGATCCCGCCACCTCCGTCGGCTCGACCGCTGTCGGCATCGGGTCGCCCCATTCCGCCGCCGCCCGGCGGCATGCGTCCGGGTGGCCCCGGCGCACGCCCAGGCGGCCCCGGTGCACGCCCAGGCGGTCCTGGTCGTCCCGGTGGACCCGGTCGTCCCGGTGGCCCCGGTGCTCGTCCCGGTGGGCCCGGTGCACGCCCAGGCGGTCCTGGCGCTCGTCCCGGTGGTCCGGGTCGCCCGCCCATGGGTGGCCCGCGTCCCGGTGGCTTTGGTGGGCCTCGTCCCGGCGGTGGACCCGGAGGTGCCGGTGGACCCGGTGGCCCGCGTCCCGGTGGTCCGGGAGGCAACCGTCCGAATGGTCAGCGTCGTGCACCGCGCAAGAAGTCGCGTGCCCGTCGACGTCGGGACATGGATGAGCTGCAACCGCAGCTGATGACCTCGTACACCGCAAGTGATGCGCCGGTTCCCGAGGGCACCATCATCATCGAACGCGGTGTTTCGGCACAGGAATTTGCTCCGAAGTTGAACCGCACCGCGGCCGACGTCGTGCGCTTCTTGTTGCAGCAGGGCGAAATGGTCACTGCGACCATGACGCTTTCCGACGATCAGATGGAAGTCTTCGCGCTCGAAGTCGGCGCAGAAGTTCTTCTGGTCGATCCGGGCCAGCAGCAGGAGATGGAGCTGCAGGCGCTGTTCGACGACTCCGATGACGACGATCCCGATGCACAGGCGGTACGTCCGCCGGTCATCACCGTCATGGGACACGTCGACCACGGCAAAACGACGTTGCTCGACCGCATCCGTTCGGCCAACGTCGTCGCAGGTGAAGCCGGCGGTATCACCCAGCACATCGGTGCCTACCAGGTCACGAAAGATGGCAGGAAGATCACATTCATCGACACCCCGGGTCACGCGGCCTTCACCAAGATGCGTGCACGTGGTGCGCAGGTCACCGACGTCGTCGTTCTCGTTGTCGCGGCCGATGACGGTGTCATGCCCCAAACCATCGAGGCCATCAATCACGCCCGTGCTGCAGACGTGCCGATCGTCGTTGCCGTCAACAAGATCGACAAGGAAAACGCAGATCCGCAGCGCGTCCTCACGCAATTGGCCGAGTACGAACTCGTTCCCGAAGCGTGGGGTGGCGACACGATCGTCGTCGAGATGTCTGCCCAGCAGAACCTCGGAGTCGACGATCTCCTCGAGCAGTTGAACGTGGTGGCCGATCTCGAAGAGCTCACCGCGAACCCGTCGGGTCGCGCCAAGGGTGTCGTGCTCGAGGCCAATCTCGACATCGGTCGTGGTCCCGTTGCGACGGTGCTCGTCGACAAGGGAACGCTGAAGGTCGGAGACCCAATCGTTGCCGGTGCCGCATGGGGTCGCGTTCGCGCTCTCATCAACGACCGCGGCGAGCAGGTCAAAGAAGCAGGTCCGTCGACACCCGTTCAGGTATTGGGTCTCTCCACGGTTCCGGCATCGGGCGACGAGTTCCGCGTCGCTCCCGACGAAAAGACCGCACGCACCGTGGGTGAAGCACGCGAGCAGCGCTACCGCGTCCTCAACCAACGTGGTGATGCGCGCGTCCAACGCGGTGTGCGCCTCGAAGACATCTTCAGTCAGATCCAGGCCGGCGAAGTTGCCGCCCTGAACCTCATCATCAAGGCTGATGTTCACGGCTCGCTCGAAGCGGTCACCGAAAGTCTCCGCAAGCTCGAGCGTCCCGAGGTCAAGCCGGCGTTCGTGCACCGCGGAGTCGGTGCGATCACCGAAAACGACATCACGCTTGCAGCGGCAACGAATGCCACGATCATCGGTTTC
>CAZKVD010000145.1:3389-3703 GCA_964556145.1 uncultured Bifidobacterium sp.
AACGTGCGTCCCGACCGCAAGGCCCGCGACCTCGCCGAAGCCGAAAAGGTCGAGATCCGTACCTACGAAATCATCTACAAACTCCTCGAGGACATCGAGCGCGCCCTTGTCGGCATGCTCGCACCCGAGTTCGAGGAAGTTGTCACCGGTGAAGCCGAGGTACGTGAGATCTTCCGTGTTCCGAAGATCGGTGCCATCGCAGGTTGTTACGTTCGCACCGGTGTCGTCACGCGCGGTACGAAGGTGCGATTCCTCCGCGAGGGCGTCATCATCTGGAAGGGCTCGATCAGCTCGTTGCGTCGTTTCAAGGACGA
>CAZKVD010000146.1:0-3686 GCA_964556145.1 uncultured Bifidobacterium sp.
GGTATTCGAGCACAGCCGCGGCGCAGCGTCTACCCGAGTACATCGCACCCTGGATCGAACCCGTGTCGCGGTGGTCACCCGTGACGAAGAGGCCGTCACCGAGCGACACCGCCTTCTTCGGCGAGAACGGGGGCGACTGGTCGGGCTGGCCGTGGCGGATGTTGTAGGTGCGCAGGTGGCGCCATTCGGTGACGTCCTGGCCCCACCACCAGCGAAGCTGCGCAATCACGGTGTCGCGAAGGCCCGGATTCGTGTCCTCGGTGACCCCCGGGCACGCGGCGGCAATGAGGTGTTGACCCTCGGGTGCGTACTCGGGCGCGACGTTGCTCATGACGGCAAGGTTGAGAACCGGGCCGCCCGAGTGACCGTCGAGAGCGATCAGTTTGTGTGGCGTTGGTGCTTTTGGTGCTGCGAAGTAGAAGCAGCTGACCGGGCGGGATCCGGGTTCGGGAAGTCCGGTCAGCGCCGCTGCAGCGGGTCCTTCGGTGGCAACGACAACCGCGCGTGCTTCGATGCGCTGGCCGTCGCGCGTGGTGACACCGTTCGTGTCGACCGATGCGACCGGTGTGTCGAGGCGCACGACCGCAGGGTGGAGGTGCGAGGCGAGTTGGTCGGACAGTGCGCCCATGCCCATCGCCGGCACGCCGGTGTCGCCGTTCGATAGCGACTGGAAAATGACGTCGAACATGCGCCGCGACGTGGCGAGCTGCGGGTCGAGTTGAATGCCACCGACGAGGGGTTTGAAGAAGCTGTCGATCATGCGCCGCGAAAAACCGGCCTTCTCGAGGGCCTGAGCCGTCGGCATGTCGTCGCCGCGCAACAGGCTACGTGCGCTGCTGCGCTGGATGCGTAGGCGAAGAAGCGCGATGCGTGCCTTGTCGAACACCGATCCGATGGGAGCGAGTGCCGTTGACGCAACGTGGGCCGGATCGCGGAACGGGTCGGTGACGATGTGGTTCTTCGACTGGCTGCGAACCAGGGCGCCGGGGTCGAAATTGCGCATCGACAACTTCACCAGGTCGATCTCGCTCTGCACTTCCGGATAGGCGGTGAGAAGAACCTGGAAACCTCGA
This sequence comes from uncultured Bifidobacterium sp., assembly GCA_964556145.1. Lineage (GTDB taxonomy): Bacteria > Actinomycetota > Acidimicrobiia > Acidimicrobiales > Ilumatobacteraceae > F1-20-MAGs119. The sequence continues at coordinate 1,074 of CAZKVD010000146.1, forward strand.
TCGAGTTTGAATCCGTCGACGATGTCGGTGCGCACGCGACCACCCACTCCGTCACTTGCCTCGAGCACCACAACGCTGCGACCCGCGCGTTGCACGTGTCGCGCGCACGACAGCCCGGCAAGGCCGCCGCCAACGATGACAACGTCGAACGATTCGGTCATCGGCGAATGCGTACCCGACTACTTGCGCAGCAGGTCGCGCAATGCGGCGTCGAGGGTTGAGTGCGTGAACACGTAGCCGTCGTTGAGAAGTGCCTTTGGCACGACCCGCTGGCCGGTGAACAACAGCGCGTCGGCGAGTTCCGAGCCGAGCAGGGCCTTTGGACCAAAACCGGGGATCGGAAGAATTGCCGGACGCTTGACCACGGATGCGAGAACCTTTGTGAACTCGGCATTGGTGACCGGGCTCGGTGCGGTGAGATTCACCGGACCGCGGAGGTTGCTCTTCAAGAGATGCGAGATCGCGCGGAGTTCATCGGTGATCGAAATCCAGCTTTGCCACTGACGGCCGTTGCCGAAGCGTCCACCGAGGCCGAACCTGAACAGAGGCAGCTGCTTTTTCAGCGCACCGCCGTCGGGGGACAACACGATGCCCGTGCGCAAGTGAACGGTGCGGATGCCCGCTGCCTCGGCGGGGCCGGTTGCGCGTTCCCAGCGCTCGCACACGTCGGCGAGGAACCCGGTTCCGTGTGAGCCGTTCTCGTCGAGCTCTTCGTCGCCGCGCGCGCCGTAGATGCCGATCGCCGAACCCGAGAGAAAGATCGTCGGACGCTGCTCGGCTTCGGTCATGCGTTGCGCGAGAAGCTCGGTGCTGCGGGTGCGGCTTTCCAGAATTTCGCGCTTGTACGAGTCGCTCCAGCGCTTGTCGCCGATGCCCGCACCCGCAAGATGGATGACGGCATCGATGCCGTTGAGGTCGCTGGCGTTCAACTTGCCGTTGGCCGGGTCCCACGTGATCTCGGCAGGCGAGGCCGCAGGGCGACGAACGAGCGAAACGGTTTCGTGACCGTTGCCGCGCAGATGGGAGGAGAGCGCCGAACCGATGAGGCCCGACGCGCCGGTGATGGCGATGCGCATACGAAAAGGGTATGTCGTTCGTAGGCTTGTTGTCCCGATGAGCACACGGAAACTCATACTCACTGCGCTGTTCTGCGGCCTTGCGATTCTGGTTGCGGGTGGCATCAAGCTGTTCCAGGTGGCCGCCGACGAGAAGAAGGTCGAGATTTTGTCCTTCGGCGACGAGGCAACGCTCGGGGACATGACCGTGTCGGTCGTCGAAGTCGAGCGCACGTCCGACGCGACATTCGTCACGGTGACGATGGCCGGGGTCGATCTTGCCTCGGGTGCCGCCGACGGCTGGCGTCTGCTGGCCGACGGACGGGTGCAAGAGCCCGCGAAGAGTTCAGACGTGAACGGCTGTACCACCGTGGCTGTGGGATCGCCGACGCGTTGCACCGTTGCCTTCGAGGCTGTCGAGTCTGCACCGACCGTTGCCTACGTACGTGCCGGCGGGCAACGCCAGTGGGCTGCCGGAACTCCTTAGCCATTAGGGTTGGCGAAGATATGGCAGACCTCTTTGACCTCGTGGTGATCGGCGGCGGTCCGGGTGGCTATGCGGCGGCCTTTTATGGCGCGTCAGCCGGCTTGTCCGTGGCCCTCATAGAAAAGGACACCATCGGTGGCACGTGCCTGAACCGTGGTTGCATCCCCGCCAAGGCATTTCTCGAAACCGCTGCAGTTGCGCGTCACGTTGCGCACTCGGCCGACTTCGGTGTCAACTCGACGTCGTCTGGAGTCGACTTTGCTGTCACCCAGGCGCGCAAGCAGAAGATCGTCGACGGTTTGGTCAAAGGCCTGACGGGTCTCACCAAGTCGAAGAAGGTGACGTACCTGCTTGGTACTGGTTCCCTCGGTGCGAACAAGACCGTCACGGTCACCGCAGCCGATGGCTCGACACAGCAGGTTCAGGGCAAGAGCGTCGTCCTCGCAGCGGGCTCGGTGCCGCGCACCATTCCGGGCTTCGAAGTCGGCGGGCCGATCATGACCTCCGACGAAGTGTTGATGCTTGACAAGTTGCCTGCACGCGTTGCGGTCATCGGCGGCGGGGCGATCGGTTGCGAGTTCGCCTCGACATTCGCGGACCTCGGTTCGCAGGTCACGATTCTCGAGGGGCTGCCGAAGATCCTTCCCGGCCTCGACATCGACCTCGCCAACGTCGTCGTGAAGAGCTTCAAGAAGAAGAACATCGACATCAAGACCGGTGTCTCGGTGAAGGGCCACACGCCCAACGGCAGCGGCGGCACCGTGGTGTCGTTCGGCGAGGGTGAATCCCTCGAGGTCGATGCGGTCGTCGTGTCGGTCGGTCGTCGTCCGTTTGCCGACCATTTGGGTCTGCAGGGAACCGCCGTCAAGGTGACCGACCGCGGCTTCATCGAGGTCAGCGAGTACTGCGAAACGGCCGAGGCCGGCGTGTACGCAATCGGCGACATCATCAACACCCCACAGCTCGCGCACGTTGCCTACGCCGAAGCCATCGTTGCAGTGAAGCGTGTCCTCGGTGAGCCCGTCGCACCCGTTGCCTACGACCGTGTGCCGTGGGCGATCTACTGCCACC
>CAZKVD010000147.1:0-3600 GCA_964556145.1 uncultured Bifidobacterium sp.
GCAAGAAGAAGCACAAAAAAATGCTGCGCCGCACCCGCCACCAGCGTCGTAAATAGCGCCAAACAGATCAGGCCCGGTCGACCGTGCGTGTCAGCACCACCGTCGAGTCGGGAAGAGCCTCCGCGAGCCAGTCGAAATGGCCGCGTAGGAACCATGTCGACCCGCTGCCCGCAAGCAGAGGTGCGACCCCTGCCGCATCCCCGATGCGGTCGCGCACCCGCAGAAGCCGTGGTTCGGCCACCAGCGCTGCAGGCTCGAGGTCGTTGACCCCCTGCGGGTTTCCGCCGTGACGCGGGCCGCCGATTGCGTCCCAGGTTTTGTACACCGTCGGCGTCGACACACCGAACGGTGGAATCACGAGTGTGATGTCGATGTCCTGGTGGGGCAGCGGTTCGATCGACTCGCCGATTCCCGTCACGCGCGCCCGTCCACCGCGCATGCAGAACGGAATGTCGGCACCGAGCCGCGATGCAGCCACGAGGTCGTCGAACCCGGCCCACGTGAGCACGGCAGCCGCGTCGGCCGAGCCTCCGCCGAGCCCGCCGCCGTGGGGAATGTTCTTCGTCAGACGTACCTTTGCGCGCCGGTCGGCGAGATGCAGCGCACGCAGCACCAGGTTGTCGTTGCTCGTCCCGATGCCCGCTGCATAGCGGCCGTCGACGATGAGTGACGAGTCGCCGTCGCACGGAGTGATGAGAAGAGAATCGGCGAGATCGAGCGACACCATCTCGGCGTCGATGAGGTGATACCCGTCGTCGCGCACACCCGTGACGCGCAGGCTCAAGGTCAGCTTTGCGTGAGCGGCGAGAGTCATGCGTTGACCGCCCGGTACAGCGCGGCCCACTGTTGAAGCGTCAGTTGTTCGGCGCGTGCCGTGGGGTCGACGCCCGCGGATGCGAAGTGGTCGGCCGACGCGGTGCCGGCAAGTGCCGAGCGCAGCATCTTGCGTCGCTTGGCGAAGCCGGCCCGCACGAGAGCGAAGAGTTTTTGTGGATCGACATCACCCACGGCGGGTTCGTTGCGTCGACGAATGCGTACGAGGGCCGAGTCGACCTTTGGTCGCGGAAGAAACACCGACGGCGGAACGTTGCCGACGATCTCGGCGGTGGCCCAGAACGACACCTTCACACTCACTGCGCCGAACGCCTCGGTGCCGGGCGCGGCGCAGAATCGCTCGCCAACTTCGGCCTGCACCATCACCAGCATCGCGCGCACTTCGGGAACCTGGTCGAGAAGATCGGCGACAAGGGGGGTGGCGATGTTGTACGGCAGGTTCGCAACGATGACGACGCCGGCGTGTGGTTCGCGGCCGTGGGCCGCATTGATGGTTGCAATGAACGACGACCAATCGATTTCCATTGCGTCGGCCTCGTGGACTTCGACGTTGGGGAAGGCCGTCATCTGTTCGCGCAGTACGGGCACGATGCCTCGGTCGACTTCGACGGCAACGACCGTTGCGCCGGTTTCGGCTAGCGCTGCGGTGAGCGAACCCAGTCCCGCACCGATTTCAACGACGACATCGCCCGCGCCGACCTCGGCAAGCCGCGCGATGCGCCGCACGGTGTTCGGATCGACGACGAAGTTCTGGCCAAGGGTGCGACGGGGCGACAAACCGTGGCGTTCCAGCAGTGCGGCAGCCTGCGGGCGGCTGAGTGTCACCAGCTCACCGTGACGGGAAGTGGTGCGTCGACGAGGTTCGCCATTTGTAGGTACAGCGGCGTGTGGATGACGACGTCGGCACCCGACGGCAGCGTCACGGCAAACACGTTCGTGCAGCGGATCGACCGACCGTTGTTCAGGTTGACAATGGTGACTTCGATGCCGAGCGGCGCAACCGATGCGTAACAGATGGCCGAGTTGTAGTCGGGGAAGCGCACGTAGCTGGCCTTGCCGTTGACGCGGTTCATTTCACCCGGCCCCGGATAGGCGATGGGTGCAGTACCCGTGGGCTGTTGCGACAGGGGACCGTCGAGATTGACGGGTTTCGACGAATCATCGGCAAGCGGGCCGACCGCCCCCGCATTGACCAGCGGAGTCGATGTGGTGGTGCTCTCGACCGTAGTGGGTGCGCCAGGGTCGGCGGTGTTCGAATTCGACGAACCACCGACGGATGCGAATGCGATTGCGATGAACGTGGTGACGACTGCAAGCACCGCGATACGGCGACGTTCGTACACGGTCATCGTCATGCGGCGGCCATTCGCGGGAATGCATTGCGCGCGTTGCGCGAGGTTGCCGCGGCGAGGTGTTCGGGTTCGACGCCGCGCAGTTTGGCGATTGCGTTGCCGACAACCGCAACGAAGGCCGGTTGGTTCTGCTTTCCGCGGTGCGGGACCGGCGCGAGGTACGGACTGTCGGTTTCGACGAGCAGGCGGTCTTCGGGGCACATCAGCGCCGCCTCGCGAAGATCGGCGGCGTTCTTGAACGTCACGATTCCGGAGAATGAAAGGAACATCCCGCGATCGAGGCAGCGCTGGGCGTCGTCGGCCGCGCCACTGAAGCAGTGCATCACCGTGTTGGTGGGAACGCCCTCGCCGTCGAGGATGTCGAGCGTTTCCTGCCATGCATCGCGCGTGTGCACGACGAGTGTGAGGTTGTGTTCGTGTGCGAGCTGAATTTGTTCGGCGAACGCGCGACGCTGTGACTCGCGGTCGGAATGTTCGTAGTAGTAGTCGAGGCCACACTCGCCGATGGCAACCACGCGGGGCTCGCCGATCAGCGGAAGCAGTTGTGCGGTGCCGTGCTGGGCCTCGTGCGGGTGCAGGCCGACGGTGGCCCACACCTGGGGGTGACGGGAAGCAACTGCGATTGCCGCGCGGCTGGTCTCACCGTCGCAGCCGATGGTGACCATGGTCGAGACCCCGGCATCGAGGGCGGCACGAACCGTGGCATCGGTGCCGAGGTCCATGCGGTCGTCCTCGAGATGGCAGTGGGTATCGGTCCACATAAGAAGGTGTCGTGCGCGTGTTACTTGGACTTGCGGGGAAAGAGGGGGTCGCCCTTCACCACGCTGCATCCTGCGGGGTACTGCCCCCACGAAACGCTATTGGGTAGCAACTGCGCCGCCACGTCATCGGTGAGGCCGATGCGCTCGTACACGGCCTGCGCGGTGCGGGGCATGGCGGGAACGCAGAGAATCGACACGATGCGCAGCACTTCGAGCGCGTCGCCCATGATGCCGTCGAGTTCCGGCGACGGTTCGGCCTTCCACGGCTCGTGGTTCTCGAGGAACGCATTGGTGGCGTGGATGAGGGTCCATGTGGCTTCGAGCGCCTTGCCGGGTTGGAACGAGTTCCATGCTGCCGTGGTGTCGGCCACCGCGCGCTCGGCGATTTCGCGCAGCGGTGAGTCGGCCCGCGGTGCGGTTCCGACGCCGTTGCACTTTTTCTGCACGACGGTCGCAACGCGCGCTGCGAGGTTGCCCAGGTTGTTGGCGAGATCGGAGTTGTAGCGGGTGACGAGACCTTCGTAGGTGAAGTCGCCGTCGTTGCCGTACTGGGTGTCGGACAACACGTAGTAGCGGAAACCATCGACACCGAACTCGTCGATGAGGTCGAGTGGGTTGACCACGTTGCCCGTGGTCTTCGACATCTTGTCGCC
>CAZKVD010000148.1:0-3570 GCA_964556145.1 uncultured Bifidobacterium sp.
GAATTCGGGCAACAAAAAAGGCCCCCCGCAGGGAGCCAAGGCGTACGTGATATGGGACGTGCGCCTATGCGGGTACTACTACCTCGAAGTTGGCGGCAATTTGGTACGTCACGCTCCCAGTCTGCCACAGCATCCGCTGGGTTGCAACAGGGTCTTGACCGCGCAGATTTTTGCACTTACCGTGCAAAAACATGGAGATCCTGCGCACCCCGGATGGCTGCTTTGCCTCGTTGGCCGAGTGGCCCTACGCCCCTATCTACACCGACATCGCCTCGGGAGACGGCGCAACGCTTCGCATCCATCACATCGACGAGGGACCGCGAGACGCGGCCAACACCGTGCTGTGCATGCACGGTGAGCCCTCGTGGGCGTACCTGTACCGCAAGATGATTCCCGTCTTCGTCGCCGCGGGACACCGGGTCATTGCCCCCGACCTCGTCGGCTTCGGACGCAGCGACAAGCCAACAGCGATGTCGGACTACACCTACGAACGCCATGTCACCTGGATGTCCGAATGGCTGGTGGCAAACGACCTGTCGAACCTCACGCTGGTGTGCCAAGACTGGGGAGGCCTCATCGGTCTGCGTCTCGTCGCGGCGTTTCCCGATCGCTTCGCACGCGTCGTCACCGCCAACACCTTTCTTCCCACGGGCGACCGCGATCCGGGCGCGGCGTTCCGCGCGTGGCGTGAGTACAGCCAGACGACGCCCGACTTCAATGTCGGCAACATCGTGCAGGGAGGTTGTGCGTCGCGACCGATCGGCGCACACAACGTGGCTGCCTACGACGCACCGTTCCCCGACGACACGTACAAGGCCGGTGCGCGCATCTTCCCCACTCTGGTTCCGGCGTCGCCCGATGATCCATCGGCCGAACCCAACCGCAATGCCTGGGCAGTCCTGATGGGATGGAACAAACCGTTCCTCACCGCGTTCGGTGACAGCGACCCGATCACGGGTGGCGCCGACAGACACTTCCAGAAGTTGATCCCCGGTGCTTCCGGACAAGCCCACACAACCATCATTGGTGGCGGACATTTCATTCAGGAAGACAAGGGCGAGGAACTCGCCACAGTCGTCAATGACTTCATCGCCCGCAACTCCTGACGCCGCCGCAACCGAACGAATCGACGGCCGCGTTGCACGCGGTGAACGGACTCGTTCGGCGATCGCCGACGCGCTGTACGACCTTCTGCGCAAGGGGCAAACAGAAGCAAGTGCGCGTGCAATTGCCGAGCGTGCGGGTGTTTCGTTGCGATCCGTCTTCCAGCACTTCGACGACATCGATGCGGTTTACGCCGAAGTTGCAACGCGACAAGAAAACGCAATCCGGCCGTTTCTTTCGCCCGTCGATTCGACGGTTCCGTTGATCGAACGCATCGACCGTCTCGTCGCCCAACGCGACGACATGTACGCAATCATCGCACCCGTTCGCCACGCCCTGAATGCGCACCGCCCGGCACGAACGTCGCAATTCGTGCGTGAGGGCTTGATGCGGTTGAACCGTGCGCAACGCGAACAAATTGCCGGGACGTTTCCGCGGGAGCTTGCGGGTGATGAACGGCTGCTGTTGCAGGTCGACGTGTGTCTGTCATTCGACACGTGGAGTCAGTTCACCACCGGACACGGCCTGTCACGTGCCGCGGCACGGGGTCATCTGGCCGGACTGGTGCAGTCTCTGCTCGCGTCCTGATTGCGCAGGATCGTCAGACTGCAACACCCTGCAGGCCCGCGGCCGTGAGGGTGTTTTCGAGAAGACACGCGATGGTCATCGGTCCGGTGCCGCCCGGCATCGGCGTGATTGCGCCGGCGATTTCCTTCACCGCATCGAAGTCGACGTCGCCGACGAGGCCCGCCTCGGTTCGCGAGATACCGACGTCGATCAAAGTTGCACCTGGTTTGCAGTGCGCCGCGCCGATCATCTTTGCCTGCCCGCTTGCACCGATGACGATGTCGGCACCCATGCACAGCTCCGCGAGGTTCGCCGTACGACTGTGCGCAATCGTTGTCGTGGCATCGACGCCCTTGCGCGACAGCAAGATCGCCAACGGTGTTCCAACAAGCGTTGAGCGGCCGACGATGACCGCATGCTTCCCGGCAGTTGCAATCTTGTAGTGCTCGAGCAGGCGCAACACCCCGAGTGGCGTGCAGGGAACAAGGCCCGGCTCGCTGCGCACCAACCGACCAAGCGACTCGGCCGTCAGCCCGTCGACGTCTTTGTCTGCCGGCAAGAGACGCAGCACGGCATCGTTGTCGAGATGCGACGGCAAGGGCTGCTGCACGAGAATTCCGTGCACGGCCGGGTCGGCGGCCAGTCCGCCCACGAGATCTTCGACCTGCGCCTGCGACGCCGTCGCTGGAAGAACTTCGTTCCGGCTGGCCAGGCCCGCAGCGGCTGCGAACTTGTGCTTGTTTCGCACGTAGGTGTGGCTGGGGGCGTCGTCGCCAACCAGCACGGTGGCCAGGCACACGTGGGGGCTCCCGGCATCGGCCATGCGCTGTGCGATTCGTCTCACCATGAGATCGCGCAGGGCGACGCCGTCGAGAATCTGGGGTCCGGCGGCGGTGGGCATCGGCCACACGATACGGCCGGAGAACTCCCGAGGCCCCGACCCGTTCCCCTAGCCTGAGTACCCGAGCCCCAGGAGGCCAGTTTTCATGTCGACCAACACTCCCTCGCCCGCAGCCATCGCCCCCGCAGACGGCAAGCTCGGCGTACTCGTCATCGGCCTCGGCGCCGTCACCACCACGCTGATTGCCGGCGTCGAACTGGCCAAGCGTGGCCAGGGACTTCCAATCGGGTCGATGACCCAGATGGGAACCATCCGCCTCGGCAAGCGCACCGAAGGCCGCTCGCCGCTCGTCAAGGACTTCGTGCCGCTGGCCAAGCTCGAGGACATCGTGTGGGGCGCCTGGGACGTTTTCCCCGACGACGCCTACGTCGCAGCATCGCGTGCCGGAGTTCTTGAGCAGGGCAAGCACATCGAGGCCATCTCCGAGGTCCTGCGTGACATCCGCCCGATGAAGGCAGCGTTCGAGCGCAAGTACGCCCGCAACCTGACCGGCGAACACACGATGGGCGACATCGGCAAGCGTGCGATGCTGAATGCGATCCGCGAAGACATCAACCGCTTCCGCGACGAGAAGGGCGTCAGCCGCCTCGTCATGATCTGGTGCGCCAGCACCGAGGTCTACATCGAGCCGTCCGAAGTGCACGCGACGATCGAAGCCTTCGAAAAGGCCATCGACGCAAACGACGAGCGCATCGCTCCGTCGATGTTGTACGCCTACGCCGCGTTGCTCGAGGGCGTGCCGTTTGCCAACGGCTCGCCGAACCTCGCCGTCGACATGCCCTGTCTGCGCCAGTTCGCCACCGACCGCAACATTCCCATCTCGGGCAAGGACTTCAAGACCGGCCAGACCCTCATGAAGACGGTTCTCGCGCCGATGGTCAAGGCACGTCAGCTCGGTCTGTCGGGTTGGTACAGCACCAACATCCTCGGCAACCGCGACGGCGAGGTGCTCGACGCTCCCGAGAACTTCAAGACCAAGGAAGAGTCGAAGCTCGGTG
>CAZKVD010000149.1:0-3564 GCA_964556145.1 uncultured Bifidobacterium sp.
GTGGTGATTCCCTCGGTGTGCAGCGTGGCTGCTGCCGTCACCATGATCGCGAACATTGCGACGACACCCGATGACATGCCGGCAATCACATCTCCGCGCATCGCCGACAACTGCGCACGTGTCGGCGGTCCGTTGTGCCCGCCATCTTTCAACTCCTCCACCTCCTCGGCCGTCTGCCAGAAGAACAGGTACGGCGAAATCGTCGTGCCGAAGATTGCGATCAGGGCCGCGATTTGGGGTCGTTCGAATGAGAGGTGCGGAACGAAGAGTTGCGATGCAACTTCCGACCACGCGACGTTGACGATGAAGAGGACGACGAGATACGACAACAACGAGAGGCACAACCATCGCAGGATTCGTGCGTATCGGTGGTACGGAATCACGATTTCGAGCGCAGCGATGCCGAATCCGAATGCGAGGAGCAAGAGCACTTCCGGAACGGGGACGACGAGATTCGTTGCCGCAGCCATCGAACCAAGGTCGGCTCCGATGTTGAAGGTGTTTGCGCCGACCACCAACACGAGAGCAACGAACAGGACCCAGCGTCTGAAGTGGTCCTTGATCAGAGCGGCAAGACCCTTGCCCGAATACAGGCCGAGGCGCGCAGTGGCCTCTTGGACGGCCACCGCGAAGGGCAGTGCAAGCAACGTCGTCCACACGAGTTGGAATCCGAATGCCGCACCGGTCTGTGAATACGTGCCGATTCCCGACGGATCATCGTCGGCCGCACCGGTGATGATGCCGGGACCCAATCGTTTGAAGTAACCATGGCCACCGAGACCCCCGCGGTGCGGATGGTGCCGGCGGTCGCGCGACATCGTCAGCGAAGACGACGCAATTGGTCGGCGATTTCGGCGAGGTCCTGGCGGAAGGTGATCTCGTAGCGCACCTGTTCGGCGGTCAAACGCGCCTGCACGCCGTGAAGGTCGGCGATCACCTCGGCCGACACTGAATCGGCGTGTTTTTCCAGGCCGTCGATGCCGGTCGCGAGTTCATGAATCTGGTTGGCGAACTCGCGACCCATGTGGGCAAGGCGATCGTCGAGGTTGCGGATTTCTGCCACCACCTTTTCGTTCCCGGCGGCCATGTCGTCGAGTTGTTTGCGTGCCGCATCAACCTCGGCGCGGGCGGAGTCGAGGTCGGTTCGCATGCGACCGAACTCTTCGCGCAACGAATCGATGTCGGTCGTGACCAACTTCCTGAATTTCCTGAAGCCGGGCCGGGTTGCCATCGGTTTCAAGCGTAATCACGCCGACCGAGCCGAGATGGTATGACGGTGCCGTGGCAAAGGAATTGACGCGGTGCAGTTGGTGCGAGGGGAGTGACATTTACGTCGCCTATCACGATCATGAGTGGGGACGAACCGTGACCGACGAGACACGTCTGTTCGAAAAGATCTGCCTCGAGGGATTCCAGAGTGGACTCTCGTGGATCACCGTCTTGCGCAAACGCGAATCGTTCCGCGACGCATTCTCTGGTTTCGATCCGACAAAGGTCGCTCGCTTCGGCGAGGCAAAGGTCGACAAGCTTCTTGGCAACGCGGGCATCATTCGTCACCGCGGCAAGATCGAATCGACGATCAACAATGCACGGCGACTGAACGAGATGCACCGTGCAGGGGAGTCGCTTGCGCACCTCGTCTGGTCGTTTGCCGATCGAATGCGGCGCGAGGCACCCGAGTCGATTCCCGCGCAGACTCCCGCTTCCGCGGCACTGTCGAAGGAACTGAAGCGTCGCGGTTGGTCGTTCGTCGGCCCGACCACGATGTATGCCTTCATGCAGTCGATGGGGGTCGTCAATGACCACGTCTCGGGTTGCCACGTCCGCGCAGCGTGTGACCGCGAGCGCCGAGCCGTTCTCGGAGCCAAGGTTGGCTCACCCGAATCGCCCGATACACTCATCTTCACGACGCGGGGTGGAGCAGCCCGGTAGCTCGTCGGGCTCATAACCCGAAGGTCGCAGGTTCAAATCCTGCCCCCGCCACCATCGTGAGAAGGCCCGGACCATACGGTCCGGGCCTTCTGCTTTCTGTCCTCCGTGATGAACGGATGGACAATAAGACTAATATTTCAAGGGTCATGGCGGCAGACGACACCTCTTTTTTGCATGCCTCTGAAGGCATCGAGAGGCGGACTCTGCGACGTTCCCTCGGTGCGCTGTCGGTCCTTGCGATGGTCGTCGTGTCGTTGCCGCTCGCGATCGTGACCGCCGGTTCCGACGAACCGACGCCCGGTCTTCCGTCGGTCTGTGTTCCATCGATCGCATTCGACGGTGACATCGGTGGATCGACTGCGACCGTTTGTCCGGATGCGGTGACCAACGTGACGTTCGAACCGGGAAACAACGAGGTTCGATTGTCGTGGACAGCGCCGGCGAATGCCGAAGTTGCCGGAATTGTCGAGTACGTGGTCGATGTCCGCACTGATCGACGCATCGTCACGGTGCCAGCTTCGCAAACGAGCGTGGTCGTGTCGGGCCTCGCAAATGGCATCGAGGCACGTTTGGCGGTACACGCCGTTGGCGCCAACGGTGCAAGCGCGCCCAGCGATGAAGTGAGCGCCGTGCCGACGACCGGTGTCGAAGGCGAAGTGGCCGGACTCATCATCAAGTTCGACAGCAATGTGCCCGCGGGCGATGTCGTCACCTTTGACGGGCCGCGCGACAGCATGATCGAGTTGTCGGTTGTCGACGAGATAGCCGACGATGCGGTGCTGGTCGAACTTCCCGAATCAGTGTCGGTTGCCGATGCGGAATTCATCGCCGGCCAGATTGCCGATGATCCGGGTGTCGACTGGGTCGAGCCCGATCGTTTTCTTTTCATCGCGGAAGCCGCCAACTCGGAGCCGCCCAACGACACCGAGTGGTCGTCGTCGCAATGGAGTCTGTGGGGCGAGTTCGGAATCGGTGTCGGTGACGGTCCGTCGACAGTGAATTCGTCGTGGTCGACCCAGCGCGGCGAGGGTTCGGTGGTTGCCGTGATCGACACCGGCATCACGTCACACCCGGAACTCGATGGTCAGTTGGTCGATGGATACGACTTTGTTTCGAACCCCGAGGACCTTGCTGCGGTGCGCATCGAAGGCGAGGACGCGGTTCCCTTCGACGGTGACTACGTCAACGCCGAATCGTTCGGCGAACTCGGACGCGACTCCAACCCAGCCGACCCGGGCGACTGGCGTGGTGTCGTTCCCGTGCGTGACTCGTCGTGGCACGGCACCGCGATGGCGGGCATCATCGCGGCGGCGGCCGACAACGGCGAAGGAATCAGCGGTGTCGCACCTGGTGCACAAGTGCAGCCGATTCGTGCGCTCAGTTGGCGCGGTGGGTTGCTGTCCGACATTGCGGCATCGATTACCTGGGCATCAGGTGGTGCGGTTGATGGTGCGCCCGCCAATGCGACTCCGTCGAATGTGATCAACCTCTCGTTTGCCGTCGAGGCCGAGTGCCCGACCGCCCTGCAGGATTCGATCAACGGCGCAATCGCCCGCGGCGCAGTTGTCGTTGCCGCAGCGGGCAACGCGAACGCCGACGTTGCACGGTTCGCGCCCGCCAACTGCGATGGTG
>CAZKVD010000150.1:0-3473 GCA_964556145.1 uncultured Bifidobacterium sp.
TCGGACTTCCAGTTCTCGCCCATGTGGCGCTTGACCGACCGGAACGTGCGGTCCGGGTTGGTGATGGCCTGACGCTTGGCGACTTCGCCGACGAGAACCTCGCCGGCCTTTGAAAACGCGACCACCGACGGGGTCGTACGGGCACCTTCGGAGTTGGGGATGACGACCGGGTCGCCTGCTTCAAGAACGGCAACCACCGAGTTCGTGGTTCCAAGGTCGATTCCGACTGCCTTTGCCATTGGGGGCCTCCTGATTGAATGAGTTGCTGTTTCGGGGGTGTGGAAGAAGTTGAGTGACTACGGCTCAACTTTAGGTGGCTTCCAAAGTTATCCACAACTCGAGAGACAAAAACTTGAGCGGAAGTGACTCAAGTCTCGGTCTCCCCTTTCCGACCCGTCCCCAGACGGCAACAATGTGGCATGCACGATCTCATCGTCCGCAACGCCCACCTCGTCGATGGCACTGGCCGACCCGGCCGCCCGGCTGAGATTGCCGTGACCGATGGGATCATCGCCGAGGTTGCCGACCATATAGATGGTCAAGCACGACGCACCATCGACGCCGAGGGCCGCCTGGTCACCCCTGGATTCGTCGACATTCACACCCACTTCGACGGCCAAGCCACATGGGACTCGGTTCTCGCCCCGTCATCGCAGCACGGCGTGACCTCGATCGTCATGGGCAACTGTGGCGTCGGGTTCGCCCCGGCCAAACCCAACCCGGCCGACCACGACTGGTTGATCGGCCTACTCGAAGGCGTCGAGGACATTCCCGGCACCGCGCTCGCCGAGGGTTTGTCATGGGACTGGGAAACCTTTCCCGACTACATCGCCGCCCTGCAACGACGCAATTGGACCATCGACGTGGGAACACAGGTTGCCCACGCTCCGCTGCGCGCCTACGTGATGGGTGAACGCGGCGCGGATCCGAACGAAGAACCGACCGTCGACGAACTTGGTGCGATGGTTCGCCACGTACGTGAAGGTTTGCGTGCAGGCGCCCTCGGCTTCACAACCAGCCGTACGTACATTCACCGTACGAAGGCCGGTCACCCACTCGGTACCCGCTTTGCCAGCGCCGACGAACTGATTGCACTGGCATCGGCGCTCTCCGACGAAGGCACCGGCGTCATTCAATTGATCTCCGATGCGTATCTCAGCGAGGACGAAGACCTTGCCACGCGCGAGATGGCATTGATGGAAGAAGTCGCGCGTGCGTGCGGTCGTCCGATGTCGATGACGGTTCAGCAACCCATCGATGCTCCCGATCGCTGGAAGCGCATGGTGTCATGGACAATCGATGCCGCATCGCGCGGCATCGACCTGAAAACGCAAATTGCACCGCGCCCCATTGGTGTTTTGCATGGCCTCGACGCGTCGATCACCCCGTTCATTCTGTGCCCCACGTGGGCGCTCGTCATGCAGCTACCGCGCGAACAACGTGTCGCCGAGCTGTCGAAGCCCGAGGTGAAAGAGCGAGTTCTGCGCGAGCACCCCGAGCAATTGCCGCGTGTCAGCGGTGTCCTGCACAACCTGTGTGCAGAATTCGGCTCGCTGTTCCCCATGTCGGATCCGGTCGACTACGAACCGAGCCCCGAGTCATCGGTAGCCGGAATTGCCGCACGCGAAGGCCTCACACCTGCCGAAGTCGCCTACGACCTTCTGTTGCGCAACGACGGCCGCCAGCTCTTGTACATGCCGCTGTTCAACTACGTGTCGGGGAACCTCGACGCCGTGCGCGAGATGCTGTTGTCACCTCGTTCCGTCATCGGTTTGTCCGATGCGGGCGCTCACTGTGGTGCAATTTGTGACGGCTCGTTCACCACAACCGCGGTGTCGCACTGGTCGCAAAAGCGCAGCCGGGGCGAGCGTTTGCCGCTGGAATTCATGGTGCACCACGTCACCCAGCGCACCGCACAGCACGTCGGCTGGTTCGATCGTGGTGTCGTTGCGCCCGGCATGATCGCCGACCTCAACGTCATTGACGTCGACCGTCTTGGCGCAGCGCCGCCGCGTCTCGTCAACGACCTTCCCGCGGGTGGTCGTCGCCTCGTCCAAGATGCTCATGGCTATGTCGCCACGATCAAGGCCGGTGCGGTCACGTTCGAAAACGGCGAGCACACGGGCGTGCTGCCGGGCCGTTTCGTTGCCGGCGCACAGGGCACGCCTTCTACGATTCCCGTATGACAGGCACGCTCGTTCTCCTTCGCCACGGCCAAAGCACGTGGAACGAACTCAACTTGTTCACCGGCTGGCACGACGTCGAGCTGACTGCACAAGGTGAACGCGAAGCCATCGCAGCGGGTGCATTGATGCGCGAAGAGGGTCTGCGTTTCGACTTTGGCCACACCAGTCTCCTCACCCGCGCAGTGATGACCAGCCACCTTGCTCTGCGCGAAATGGGCCAGGTGTGGTTGCCCCTCCAGCGCCACTGGCGCCTGAATGAGCGTCACTACGGGGCGCTGCAGGGCCTCGACAAAAAGGAAACCACCGCCAAACACGGGCCCGAGCAGACCAACCTGTGGCGACGCAGTTACGACGTCCCGCCGCCGCCGGTGGCGACGGATAGCCCCGAACACCCCGTGAACGACGCTCGCTACCGCTTCATCGACCGCACCGACCTCCCCGCGACCGAGTGCCTGAAGGACGTCGTCGCGCGCGTCCTGCCCTATTGGAACGACGAGGTCGTCCCGCAGTTGCGCGCGGACATGAACGTTCTCGTCACGGCTCACGGCAACAGCCTGCGTGCCCTCGTCATGTACCTCGAGTCGATCAGTCAGGCCGACATCGCCGAATTGAACATCCCCACCGGCGTGCCACGCCGCTACACCTTCGATGCGGGCATGAAGGTGACCGACGTCGCGTACCTCGGTGACCAAGACGCAATCGCCGCTGCAGCAGCCGCGGTGGCCAACCAGTCGAAGTAGTAATCGGCCTCTCTCGCATTGCCGCGCGTCACGCGTGACCCTTGGCGCATTTGCACAAAGTCATTTCCGAATCGGCTTATGCTCACCACATGGCCTCGAAAAAGACCCCGCTCCAGCACCTCGCGAACGTCCCACTCTTTTCTTCCTGCAACTCCCGTGACCTCGGCAAGATCGCCAAGGCGTCCGAGCGTGTCACTCTGAAAGCCGGCACCACGATGATCACCCAGGGCACCGCAGGCAAGCAGGCCTACGTCATCCTCTCGGGTACCGCCGCCGTCAAGCGCAACGGCAAGAAGATCGCAACCGCACAAGCCGGAACCATGGTCGGCGAACTTTCGTTGCTCGACCAGGGCTCGCGTACGGCAACCGTCGTCTGCGACACCGACTGCGATGTCTTGGTTCTCGAGCAGCGCAAGCTCCTCGCCGTCATCGACGAGGTCCCGGCCGTCGGCCACAAATTGCTGGCCGCGCTTGCCACCCGCATCCGCGACCTCGACCGTGCTCATTACGGCTGACGCCTGAGTGCTCATTACGGCTGACGCCTGAG
>CAZKVD010000151.1:0-3360 GCA_964556145.1 uncultured Bifidobacterium sp.
TGAACTGGATCGAAGTGTTCAGTCGATTCGATAAGTCAATGCGCTGAAGCCACCCAGGCCGTTCGGATCCAGCAGTGCCGCTGCCTCGCTGATACGCGAACGCATCTTCATAGCCGCAAGATCGGGGTGTGCGGCAGCCGCCTCCCAGGCCCTGCGGCCCTCGTCAACCAATTCGTCAATTCCCCACAGCTGCAGGAACTGCGCCTGACTGCGGATCGTCTCGGGCTCGGCAACCATGTCGAGCTGATCGAGCATCACCTGAACGGTGATGTCCTGCTCACCCGGATTCACGAGATAGTGGCCACCTCGTTCGTGATTCGCATACGTACGCAACCAATCGCGCCAAGGCGATGCAACCGCCTGTGCGGTCATCGGCGTGCAGTAGTCGAACAACACGAGTCGTCCGCGTTGAACGCGCGCAAGGGCACCGGCAAGCCATGCTTGGGCGGCATGCTGCAACGGTGCACGCGCACCGTGCGGTGCCGATACCGGGAGATACGCCGGCACCTCCATGAGTGGGCGAAGAACTTCGACGAAGCGGTCACCGTTGACTGCCACCCACGCCTCGCGCCAGCCGTTGTCGAACACTGCAAGTCCGAACGGCAGATTGTCGAGCAGTTCGTTCGCAATGACGATTCCGGTGAAGGGTTCCTCGGGCATTGACGCAACGGACTCCACGCCATTGGGATGACGGACACGTTGTGCATTCGATGTTTCAACGGCGACATAGCGACCGCTCAACAAACAACGTGGCCGCGCCGCAAGGATCGACCGCGCAAGCGTGCCCGGCCCCGCACCGGCCTCGACAACGGAGAAGTCGTTTGGTTCGCCCAGTTCGCTCCACCATGCATCGAGGGCACGGGCAATCACGGTTCCAAAGAGGGGCCCGACTTCGGGCGACGTGATGAAATCGCCCCGACGACCGGCCGAACCCTGAGTCGTGTAGAAACCGGCCTCTCCATAGAGGGCAAGTTCCATGAAACGATGGAACGGAATCGCACCACCGGCCGCGGAAATCTCCGCGCGGATGTCGTCAGCCGCCGATGGCACCGGCGAAGGTGGCAAGGTCGCCGAAGTGCAACGCCACACCGGGCAGAATGCCAAGCGCCAGCGTTGCAATCGTCGTGATCGAGAGCGCAAGCACCAAAGGAGCGGGCGTGCGAATGGGCGTGGTGTCTCCGTCGGGGGCAGGGCGCATCCAGATTTCACGCATCACGTTGCCGTAGTAACCAAAGGCCACAACCGAGTTCACGGCCCCGACGATTGCAATCGCGTAGGCCCAACCGGTTCCGGCTTCGAGTACCGCCTGGAAGGCCGAGAATTTTCCGATCCATCCGCCGAGCGGCGGAATACCCGCAAGCGAACCGAGGAAGATGGTCATGACGACGCCAAGACCGGGTGCGTAGGAGAAAAGCCCGCCGAACGATGAGATCTCGCCACTGCGAGTCTTGCGACTGACGGCAAGGATGACCCCGAATGTTCCGAGGTTCGTCGCGGCGTAGACGATGAGGTACGTGACGACCGAACGCAGAACGGCCTCTCCGGCGGCACCTTCGGCAGCAACCGCGAGCGGCATGAGAATGAAGCC
Source organism: uncultured Bifidobacterium sp. (assembly GCA_964556145.1). GTDB lineage: Bacteria > Actinomycetota > Acidimicrobiia > Acidimicrobiales > Ilumatobacteraceae > F1-20-MAGs119. Next base: position 1,589 of record CAZKVD010000151.1, read on the forward strand.
GCCCTGACTGATCGACGAGTACGCGAGCATGCGCACGATGTTGGTCTGGCGCAAGGCCATCACGTTGCCAACGGTCATGGTGAGAATTGCAAGCACCCAAACCAACGGCTGCCACACGTCGGAACCACCCGGCACCGCAACGTAGAGAACCGTGACCAGTGCAACGAAGCCCGCGGCCTTCGATGCAACCGAGAGGAAAGCCGTCACCGGTGTCGGTGCACCTTCGTAGGTGTCGGGAGCCCACGTGTGGAAAGGAACTGCCGAGACCTTGAAGGCAAAGCCAACAACGAGGAAGACGATCGCGAGGATCCGCACTGCGGTGAGCTCACCGGTTACCTGTGCCCCGATGTCGGACAACAGCGTCGAGTTGGTGACACCGTAAAGCAGCGACATGCCGTAGAGCATGACGGCCGACGCAAACACGCCGAGCAGGAAGTACTTGACACCGGCCTCGTTGCTCTTGGCGTCACGCTTGCGCCACGCGGCGAGCATGTAGGCCGGGATCGAGAGGAATTCGAGAGCGACGAAAATCGAAATCAGGTCGCGACTCGAGGTCATCATCATCATGCCGAGAATGCTCGACAACATGAGCACCCAGTACTCACCCTGGTAGTACTCGCCTTCCTCGATGTACGTGGTCGACAACAAAATGACGACGTAACCGGCCAGCAGGAAGAGGCCCTTCAGGATCAGGCTGAAATCATCGATCACGTAGCGACCGTCGAAAAGGGACCGCACACCTGCATCATCCAGTGCAAGCGTGAGGACCGGAATGAACGCGCCGAGCAACGTGAAACCCGTGAGGCTTGCGAGCAGCCACTTGCTGCGTTCGGCAAGAAACAGGTCGACGAGCAGCACGAGACAGAGCCCGGCCGCGACGACCATCTCGGGCGCAAGGCCGTGGTAGTCGACGCTGGGCGCCGTCCAGGGCGTAGCTGCCAGGAGCGAGGAGAGCACTTCGTCAGCCTCCGATACCAGCGACGATCGTTGCGACCGCCGGGTCGATGATCTTGAACATCAGGTTCGGCATGACACCGAAGACGACGATCGCGATGAGCAATGGCGCCCATGCGATCCACTCGAACATGTTGACGTCGTGGATTTCGTCGTGATCGTCGCTGTGTCCGTGTCCGGTGAACTCGGGGTTCGGTTCACCAAAGGCGGTGCGCTGGTAGAGCCACAACAAGTAGGCCGCCGCGAACACCGTGCCGAGCGCGGCGATCACCATGTAGACGCGGAACACCTCCTCGGACAGTCCCGGTGCCGGGCTGTAGGCCGAGAGGATGGCCGGGAATTCGCCCCAGAAGCCGGCGAGTCCGGGCAAGCCGAGTGATGCCATCGCACAGAATCCGAGAATCCAACCCAACTTCGGGACCTGCTTCAGCATGCCGCTGAGTCGCGCGATCTCGAGGGTGTGGTAGCGGTCCTTCACGCTTCCGGCGATGAAGAACAACATGCCAGTAATGAGCCCGTGAGCGACCATGCCGAAGACGGCGGCGTTCATGCCGAACGATGTCAACGTCGAGATGCCGAGCATTACGAAACCCATGTGGGCAACCGACGAAAAAGCAATGAGCCGCTTCATGTCGGATTGCGCAAGGCAACCGAGCGCACCGTAGATGATTCCGATGACGGCAAGAAGGCCGATCCACGGTGCCCACTCCATGGCGGCATCGGGAAGAACCGGGATTGCGATACGCATGAAGCCGTAGGTACCGAGCTTCAGCAAGATGGCCGCAAGGATGACCGAGCCCTGCGTGGGGGCCTGCGTG
>CAZKVD010000152.1:0-3297 GCA_964556145.1 uncultured Bifidobacterium sp.
GCGCGCACCGTCGAGGTTGGCGCCGGTCAGGTCGGCCCCGATCAGGATCGACTGGGTGAGATCCGCTCCGCTGAGGTTCGCCCCGTTGAGGTTCGCCTGGCGCAGGTCGATTCCAACCAAGCTGACACCCGAAAGGTCGGCTCCGGCGAGATCGGCGCCACGACACACCGCATCGGCAGTGGGCTCACACTTTGCGACGGCAACCGTTGATTCGGTCAGGGTCGTGCCCGTCGACTCGGAGGACGACCCGCATGCAGAAACTGCGAGAGCGCCGACAACCAAGAACCAACCAAACCTCATTCGGGCTCCACCACTTCAAGAATTTGGTTTGCATCGACGTCATTGAGAACGACCGACTTGCCGGTGGCCGGAAAATCAATTCGGACTTCGTGGATCGGAGCAGCCAGTTGCCCCAGCCCGAAACGGATCAGGCGCGAGTCGGCGGTGAGGAACGACCCGATGGTGCCGACGAACGACTTGCGCACGGGAGCCTCGGGGGTCGCCTTCACGCTGACGATTGCACCCGTGCCGTTGACTTCGGAACCCACACCGGTGACGCGTACGTCGAGCCATGCACCCACATTGGGTGTCACGTTGTGGAAGAACAACGGCGTGTCCGCGTCACGCGTGACAAAGAGGTCGGTCCTGCCGTCACGGTCGGCGTCGAATGCAACCGTTCCCTTGGTGGGCTTTGTTTCGGCTGCTCCGATCGATGCGGCGACGTCGGTGTACACGCCATCGGCATCGGCAACCCAATAGCGGAAAGGGTTGTCGGCGTAGCAGTACTGCCCGGCGTTCCACGAGATGATCATTCCCGAGGCCGATACGTAGTCACGCTTGCCCGAATTGGTGGCGTCGAGCGTCGTTGTGCCCCACCCCCACAGGCTGTTGCGCAGACCGGTGAGATCGGTGACATCACGGAACTTGCGATCGCCGTCGTACACGTACAGACGGTTGCCGGTGCGCAGGGTTTCGCCTTCGTCGTCACATCCCGGGTTTGCACGAATCGAGGTGATGAACATCGCAGGTTTCGGATCGTCACCCCAGAACTCGACGGCAAGGCCCATGCCATTCTCTTCGCCACCGAGGTTCGACTGGTAGGTGTTCTCCGTGAACGTTCCGTCACCGTTGTTCCAGAAGAATCTGGTCGTGTCGAAGTCGGCGATGACGGCGAGGTCGGGCCACCCGTCGCCGTCGAAATCGGTGAGGCTCGACGAGAACGAATAGACCAGGTCGATTCGCGACTCGACGCTTGCGCCCGATTCATTGGTGACGTCGAGAAAATACCCGGGCTTCCCGTCGGCGCCGAGATTGCGCATCAAACGCGAGTGCGACGGCTGGTTGTAGCGCGCCACATCGGCGGGCTGCCACTCGTTGGTGTGCAGGTCGACCCAACCATCGTTGTCGTAGTCGGCAAACGTGACACCGAAACCCGCGTGCGGATAACCATCGACCATCGCCGCACCGCGTGCGACAGCTTCCTCGGTGAACACACCCGTGCCGTCGTTGATGAGAAGGTAGGCCTGCTCGGCGGCGAGCGTGGTCAGGTACACGTCTTGGTCGCCGTCGCGGTCGACGTCGGCGAAACCGACTCCGTTTGTCGATGCCTCGAGGACGTCGAGACCGCTGCCCTTGGTTGCGTCGCGGAACGCAGGTTCACCCGGCGTGCTTTCGTTGATGTAGAGCAACGGATGGTCGTAGATGCGCGACACGACGAGATCGTCGAGGCCGTCGCCGTTCACATCTACGGCTGCCGCGCCCGACGACGAACGCTCGGGGTCGCACTGTCGCGTTGTCTCGATTGCAACGCTTGGCGGCACGACCTTGTCGAACCGCGAGGCAATCACCTGCGGATTGAAGAGGCAGTCGGGAGGCTTCTTGCGCGCCCCTTGGGGAACGGTGAATCCGAGATCGCGACCGATCTCGACGAACTTGGGTAGTGGATCGGGATTCGCCCCGAACGAAGCGGGCTTGTCCGGGCCCAAACAACCGACGGCTGTCGCCGCCAACCCACAAAGGATCAGCGACGACAGCCGTACGGAGCGAATTTTCATTCAGGAGCTGTGCATCAGCGGAGGCTGAAGTGCAGACCCCACATGCTGAGCCACAGGTTGCCAGGGTTGGTGTTGAAGCCGATACCGGCATTCACCCAACGGTCCCAGCCACCCCAGCCGCAGCGCAGCTTCGGACGCCAGCCGCCGGTCCACCAGCATGACCACCAGTGACCGTCGAGCCACGCGTAGCCACCTGCCGAAACCGACACGTACGGGGCCCAACTGGTGACCCTGACGTAGGACTCGAACCAGGCACCGGCACAGATTTCGACGATGCCGAAGTTGATGCAGGTACCCCATGACCAGGGGCCGGCCTGTGCGGTGAACTGGAACGAACCATCACCGTTGACATTGCCCCACAGGCGGAACCAGACACCGGCGAGGTTGATCCACGCATCGAGCTGGAAGTAGGTGCCGCCGCGGTAGCGGTAGGAACCCGACCAGTAGACGTTGCCGACCTTGATCCAACCGCCCGAGCTGACGCCCGGGAAGTTGACGCTGACCCACACCGAGGTTTCGAACGTGCCGTCGGCGCCAATCCACATCGCGCCACCGCCGCTGATACCGGCGATGTTCACCGAGATCGAGGCGTACATACCGGCCTGGCCGGGTTCGTTCGAGATGCGGAAGTCACCGCGACCGCCGCCGATACCGGCTGCACGCAGGTCGGCGCTGCCCCACATCGTGAAGCGCGTGGTCGAACCCGACTTGTAGAAGTTGCCTCCGAAGCCGACGTTGATCGCGCCCATCACGTTGATGGTGGAACTGATCGCGAACGACCAGTTGGCGCCTTCCTTCTTGCCGCTGACGTAGACCGTCGAGTTGAAGGCAACGAGGTTCAGCCAGCCCGAGCCGCTGAACGAGAAGTTGCCGTTCGAATCGAACGAACCGGACACGTTGAGTGCACCACCGACGTCGCCCGAACCGATCTGGAACGATGCATTGAAGTCGGCGTAGAAGAGGCTTCCCACCTTGCCCAGTGCGATCGAACCACCGGCGGAGAATCCACCGAGGTTGAGGCTGACGTTGGTTGCCGCGATCCGGAAGTCGCCCGACTGCGCCGCAACCTGGTTGCCGTAGCGGTCACCGATGGTGATACCTGCTGCGGTTGCCCACACCAGCTGACCGCTGACCTGAGCGGAGAAGACTCCGCCGATCGCGACCGTGCCGGTGATGTTCACCTGGTTGGCGTTCAGGAATCCGGTCACGCGACCGAGCTGGTACGAAGCGACCGAGCCCGTTG
>CAZKVD010000153.1:0-3275 GCA_964556145.1 uncultured Bifidobacterium sp.
TCGTGAACCCCGAAGACGATGACGAATTTCATGTCCACGGGTACGACCTTGGCGGTGACGAGACCGCGGCCGGCGAAGAAAAAGTGTTTGCCTTCACCGCGACGGAAGCGGGCGACTTCGAAGTCGAGAGCCACGCCACCGGCGAAGTTCTCGTTGTCATTCGCGTCTCCTGACCGACAACAATGGGGGAGTGAAGCTCCACGATCTGGTTGCCCTCGAGGCGCACGGACCCGACACTTACGTCGGTATCGGGCATCCGTATCCGTGGGGCGGCCTGTACGGCGGTCACATTGTGGCCCAGGCATTGTCTGCGGCGGCAGCGACGGTTGACCCGGCATTCATGGTGCACTCGGTTCGGGCGTATTTCATCCAGCGCGGTGACAACTCGCAGACCGTTCGTTACGAAGTGGATCGCATCCGCAACGGCCGCAGTTTTGCAACGCGTCGCGTCGTTGCACGACAGGAAAAGGGCGCGATCCTGAACCTCGAATCGTCGTTCCAGGTACCCGAAGCAACGGCCGAACTCGATGCGGTTTCGCTTCCCGAGGGACTCGTCGGCCCCGATGCACTCGAATCCGAATCGTGGAGCGACGTCTTCGACCGGCGTTGGATCAGCGGTGACAACGTTCCCGAATCACGACGCAATGTCACGGGCTGGTGCGGCGCATGGATGCGTGTCACCACCGATGTCGACGCTGCTCAGTTCGAACATCAATGTGCATTGGCCTACATCTCGGATGACCTTCCAACCGATGCGGTGTTCGCAGCCCTGCCCGAGGCGCGTGCTGCGGGCGAGGCGGGGCAACGGTTCAGCGCAAGCCTCGATCATCAGATTTGGTTCCACCGTCCGCACCGTTCGGATCAGTGGCACTTCTACGAAATGTCGTGCACCGCGTTCGTCGGAGGACGGGGTCTCACCTTCGGCCATGTCTACGGTGCGGATGGCACCCACGTGGCAACAATTGCTCAGGAAACCCTGGTGCGTTGGCGAACGCCCTCGACGTAGGGCGAAACGGCCGAGTCAATCAACGGAGCGAGCCACTCGGCGTATTTCGTCGTTATGTGGTTCGTGTCTCGATAGACGAGCAGATTGCCGACGATGACGGGGCACGCCTTGTCGGTGCACAACCAATTCGTCACGTCGAGAACCTGCGCAGCATTGTCGACCGCCGCGGCGATGTTCGTGTCGAGTCGTGACTGTCGCACGCCTCGTTCGCGCGAGAAGGCACAGTTGCCGACACTCGAGACGTTTTCCGAGAGACAAATGGGAACATCGCGCCCTGGATAGGGAGTGTCGGTGATCAACACGGGTTCGGTTCCGATTGCACGCAACTCGGGAATCAGCTCACTGAAACCATCGAGCCACACTTGGTCGGGAAATGGTTGGCGAACTCCGACCTGTTGCAGGCGATTCGAGTACGAGATGAACACCACCGCGACGTGTTCGGCCGCGAGGCGCTTCTTCACGTTCGCGCGCCAGGGTTTGCACTGCGGATATGTTGCGCCGACGGTCGAGTTGTAGGTGATCTGCTCGATCGGTGTGCAACCCAGCTTCGTCAGTGCGAGCAGACGCCAACCCCGCTGTTTGGCAATCGAGTCGAGTGCGTCAAACCATTGCGCTGCATGTGAATCGCCGAACAGCGCAACCGTGAACGATGACGTCACGTCGCCAAAGACGCACTCGCCGGGTTCGGTCGACCCTGCATCGAGATGACAACCGTCGTCGTAGATGATCGGCTTGTCGCCCGTTGCACCCACCAGTGACGGCTCGAGATTTTTCGGAACCTGCTGTGTCGACACCGCATCGATGACCGCTTGCAGAGGCTCGGTGGGGCTCGCGACCGAAGGTGGCGGCCCGTCGGGAATGGCCGCGTCAGTGGTTGTCGGTGTCCCGGGGGCGAGCGTTGAGCCGGATGCAATCGAGCTTGCGATGGTGTCGATCGTTGTCGATGTCGTTTCCTGAATCGTTGACGTCGTGACGAACGTCGGTGTGGTCGCGACGACGTCGGTCGCGAGGTCGACCGACTTGCCGCGGAGCGCGAGTCCAGCGGTGATGCTGACCAGGACGAGGCCTGCACCGACGGCCAACGTGAGGACGTTGCGTCGCGCGAGGACTTGTGAGTGGCGGACGGGATTTTCGACGAACCGGTACGACAGATCCGCGCCGACAAGCGACAGCGCGACGAGCCCCACGCGTTCCACGGCACTGAGGGGCCCGTCCAATGCGGCTTCACCGATGATCAGGGCCGGCCAGTGCCACAGATAGATCGAATACGAACGGGCGCCGATCCACTGCATCACCGGATTCCGGAGAATCACGACGGGACCCTTGCGTGCTTCATCACCCGCGGCAAGGACGAGCAACGTGCCCACCACCGGTGCCACGGCGATCAGTCCGGGGAATGCCATCGCTTCGTCAACGAGAAAACACGTCGCGATGACAACGCCCAAACCGACCCATGCCGAGACACCACGGATGATCGGGGACGTTGCCGTGAGACGTGGCCATGCGAGGGCGAGCAATGCTCCCGCACCGAGTTCCCATGCACGTGCGTGCAGGCCGAAGAACGCCCACGGTTGGGACGTCGACGTTTGCCAGATGCACACGACGAGGGATGCGGCCGAGATTGCCGCAATGCCGATGGTTGCCCGCGACCGTGCACCGATCCCGCGCCACAGCAACAGCGCAAGCAGAGCGGGCCAGACGACATAGAACTGTTCCTCGACTGCAAGTGACCAGTAGTGCTGCAGGGCCGATGGAGGCAACGCGGATTGCAGGTAGTCGGTTCCGCGCTGTGCAAAGACGATGTTTGCAACGAAGCCGCCGCTGGCGATCGCATCGGTTCCGAGATCCCGAAGGCGAAGTGGTTCGAGCCAGAAGTTTCCTGCGACCACGGTGCCGACAACGACGAGACACGATGCGGGAAGCAGGCGTCGCACTCGTCGGCCGTAGAAACGCGAAAGTGAGATCCGCCCCGAGGCAGTGTGTTCGCGAAGCAAGAGGCTCGTGATCAAGAAGCCGGAGATGACGAAAAATACGTCGACGCCGACGAAACCTCCGCGAAGCCCGAGGAAATGAGCGTGGTACAGCACCACGACACCGACCGCGACGGCACGCAATCCTTCAATGTCGCGACGAACTTCGGTGGCCACGTGCCATGTCTAATCGCGCGCCGTGTCTCGTCACGCGCAATGTCTCGTCAAGGGACGAGGAGAAATACTGGTGGTCGAGACCGGCGTCGATCCGGTGACCTTCCGCTTTTCAGGCGGACGCT
>CAZKVD010000154.1:0-1643 GCA_964556145.1 uncultured Bifidobacterium sp.
GGTTCGCCGACAACATGCCCGACATCGACTTCCAGGACATCTACTACTACCTCCGTCCGGCAACCGAGCAGGTCGACGAGTGGGACGACCTGCCCGAGCAGATGAAGGCGACGTACGAAAAGCTGGGCATCCCTGAAGCCGAGCGCAAGTACCTGGCCGGCGTCACCGCGCAGTACGAATCGGAAGTCGTCTTCCACCGCAACCGCGAAGACCTCGAGGCGCAGGGAATTCTCTTCTGCGACATGGACACCGCATTGCGCGAGTACCCCGACCTCGTCAAGCAGTACTTCGGCACCGTCATTCCACCCGGAGACAACAAGTTCGCCGCTTTGAACACCTCGGTGTGGTCGGGTGGATCTTTCATCTACGTTCCGCCGGGCGTCGAGTGCGAAATGCCGTTGCAGGCCTATTTCCGCATCAACTCGGAAAACGCCGGCCAGTTCGAGCGCACGCTCATCATCGCCGACGAAGGTTCGAAGGTTCACTACATCGAGGGCTGTTCGGCGCCGGTGTACACCAGCGACTCGCTGCACTCGGCCGTGGTGGAAATCGTCGTGAAGCCCAGTGCTCGCGTCACCTACACCACCATCCAGAACTGGTCGCCCAACGTGTACAACCTCGTCACCAAGCGCGCACGAGTCGAGGCCGAGGGCCACATGGAATGGATCGACGGCAACATCGGTTCCAAGCTCACGATGAAGTACCCCAGCGTCTACCTGGTGGGACCCAAGGCCACGGGTGAAGTGCTGTCGGTTGCCTACGCGGGCGCGGGCCAGCACCAGGATGCCGGCGCCAAGATGGTGCACGCAGCACCCGAAACCTCGTCGAAGATCGTTTCCAAGTCGATCTCGAAGGACGGCGGCATCACCACGTACCGCGGTTTGGTTCGCGTCGAAGAAGGCGCACATGGCTGCAAGAGCCACGTGCAGTGCGACGCGCTCATCCTCGACGAAACCAGCGAGTCACGCACGCTTCCGTACATGGAGGTGGGCGAGCGCGACGCGCAGATCGGCCATGAAGCCACCGTGTCGAAGATCGCCGACGAGCAGTTGTTCTACCTGCAGAGCCGTGGCCTCTCGCAAGAGCAGGCCATGTCGATGGTCGTCAACGGATTCATCGAGCCCGTCACGCGCACGTTGCCGATGGAATACGCCGTCGAATGGAGCCGCTTGATCGAGCTGCAGATGGAAGGTTCGGTCGGCTGATGCCGATGAAGGCCGAGTGCAAGCACTACGAAACGCGCACCTATGCAAACGGTGACGCGGTTCGCAAGTGCACACTCGATCTCGCGCCCGATGCACCGTGGCGTTGTCCCGACAACTGCGGCAAGTACGAGCGCCGTCTCGCCGACGCCGCATGGGTGCGCGGAAGTGCCCTTGCGCCGCGCACGCCCGAAGAGCCGCCGGGTCTCGACGACGGATCCGCCGCGGCCGTGCTCGACGCCGCCGAAGACATCGTCAATGCCGCAGGCTTCACCCTGATGGAAGAGTTCGCCAACGACAACAAGCGTCGCTGGTGGAAGTTCCGCCGCAAGAAATAACGCACCACTCGACACCGAGAAGGACCCCCCCCCGCCCCCCCCCCCCCCCCGCCCCCCCCCCGCCCCGCCGACGCCCCCCGCGGAGACCGCGCGCCGCCGCCGG
>CAZKVD010000154.1:1653-3275 GCA_964556145.1 uncultured Bifidobacterium sp.
CTCGACACCGAGAAGGATCCCCCACATGACCACCCCCACCACGTTCCGCGACGTCGCGCTGCCGACGGCGGACGAAGAGATCTGGCGCTACAGCCGGATCGGCGAACTCGACCTTGCCAAGTACGCACCCGGCCGCGTCGACACCACCATCGAAGCCGGCACGGCTGCGTCGGTGGTCAACGCAAGCGGTACCTTCGCCGACTGCGGCAAGGCCATGCCGATTGCCGTCGACGCCTTTGCCGAGATCAGCGCGATGCGCTCGACGGTCGATGCCGACATCGTCACCGTCAGCATTCCGAAGGGCAAGGCCATCGAGACGCCCATCGTCATCACGCGTACGGTCGCTGCCGACGGAATTCTCGCCACGCCGCGGATCGTCATCGATGCGGCCGAGAACAGCGAAGTCACGGTCGTCGAGCGCTTCGTCAGCGCCGACGGCATCGATTCGTTGGTGGTGCCGATTGTCGAGATGTCGGCCGCACAATCGGCCCGCATCACCTATCTCGCCATCAACGAACTGGGCAACCGCACCTGGAAAATCGCCCACCAGCAGTCGACCGGCGAGCGCGACTCGACGACCCGCATCTACACCGTTGCCCTTGGCGGCGACTACGCGCGGGTGCGCACAGAGGCACGCCTGGTCGGCACCGGTGCAACCACCCAACAAGTGGCGCTGTACTTCGCCGACGGCAACCAAATGCACGACTTCCGCACGTTGCAGACACACGTCGCGCCGCGCACGCACAGCGACATGCTGTTCAAGGGTGCGGTCGCCGGTACGTCGAAAAGCGTGTACACGGGCCTCATCCGCATCGAAAAGGATGCAAACGGTTCGCAGGCCTACCAAACCAACCGCAACCTGACCTTGTCCGAGGGTGCATGGGCCGAGAGCGTGCCCAACCTTGAAATCGAGACCAACGACGTGAAGTGCAGCCACGCCAGCACCGTCGGGCCCATCGACGACGAACAGCGCTTTTATCTCGAGTCGCGCGGCATTCGCCCCGACATTGCCGAGCGACTCGTCGTGCTGGGCTTCTTCAACGAAGTCATCGAGCGCCTTCCGAACCTTCCGGTTGTTGCCGACCTGCGCGCCAAGGTGGCCGCAAAGTTGGGCGGTGCACTGTGAGCACCAAAATCGGCACCACTGCGGACTTCGCTACCGGCACTGCAACCAAGGTCGTCGTCAACGGCGTCAACATCGCGGTCGTACGTATCGGCGACGACTTCTACGCCATCAACGACACCTGCAGCCACGGCAACGTCTCGTTGTCGGAGGGTGAAGTCAACATCGCCACAAAGGAGCTCGAGTGCATGAAGCACGGCAGCGCCTTCAGCCTGGAAAACGGCTGCCCCAACACTCTTCCCGCGACGCAGCCCGTCGCCGTCTACAACGTCACCGTGAAGGGCGACGAAGTCTTCATCGAGAACGGAAACAAATGAGCACCCTCGCGATCTCCAACCTGCAGGCCGGCATTCCCGGCAAGCAAATTCTGAACGGCATCAACCTCACCGTGAAGTCGGGCGAGGTGCACGCCATCATGGGCCCGAACGGGGCCGGCAAGTCGACGCTGTTCGGCGTCATCATGGGCATGCCCGGATACGACGTCATCTCCGGTTCCGTC
>CAZKVD010000155.1:0-3242 GCA_964556145.1 uncultured Bifidobacterium sp.
ATCCTGGTGATGTGCACCGGACTCGGCTATTTCTTCAACCTGTACCGCGGCAAGCCGCTGGTGCGCGAAGGTGGCGTGGTCATCATGACCCACCCGACATCGAACGAGTTCCACCCCGTTCACCACCCCAGTTACATCGACTTCTTCGAACAGGTGCTGACCGAAACAACCGTGCCCCACGAACTCGAGGCCCGCTTCGAAAAGCAATTCGCCGAAGACGACTGGTACCGCCACCTCTACCGCACCAGCTACGCCTACCACGGCGTCCACCCGTTCTACATGTGGTACTGGGGCAGTCACGGCATGCAGCACTGCGGCAAGGTCATCATCGTCGGTGGCGATGCCCCGACGGTGCGTCGCCTGGGCTTCACGCCGGCGTCCACGCTGAACGACGCTCTCGAAATCGCCAGCGATGTCGTTGGCCGCAGCCCGACCATCACGCACCTCCACACCCCGCCAATCATGGTTGCGGACGTGAAGTAAGGGACGACCGACGATGGCCCGCGACTATCCGAAGCAAAAGACCCGCAGCGACGTGTCGCGGCGCGTACTTCAGCGCGCCGCGGGCCTTGCCGAAAGCCTCGAAGGCCTTGCTGCCAAGCCGGTGAAAATGTGGCGCACAAAAGGTTTTCCCTATCGCGCACCCAGCATTCCCCGAGGGGTCGATGTACCCGCGAAAGAGTCGACGCTCGGCGCCGACTTCGACACCGATTTTGCCCGCGGCCCGGGTGCTCGCTTCGTGCGACGGCTTCTCGTTGCGGGTCCCGTCACGGGCATGGTGCACTTCCTCGCGCGACCCAAGGTCGAAGGCGTCGATCGTCTCACCGACTTGGCCAACAACGAATCGATCGGTGGCGTCATCTTCGCCCCTAATCACCATTCACATCTCGACACGCCCCTGATGGTCACGGTTGTACCGAAGCCCTGGCGCGACCGCCTGGTGGTGGCTGCTGCTGCCGACTACTTCTTCGACAAGCGTGTCAAGGGCGCGATTGCCGCCGTGGCGCTCAATGCGATTCCCATCGACCGCGAAACCACCAGCCGCAAGTCGTCCGACGAACTTCGGCGCCTCCTCGCACGCGACTGGAGCCTCGTCATCTACCCCGAGGGTGGACGCTCGCCCGACGGCTGGGGCCAAGAGTTCAAAGCCGGGGCTGCGTACCTGAGTGCGAAGACCGGTGCGCCCGTGGTTCCCGTGTTCATCGACGGCACGGGGTCGATCTTCGGCAAAGGCATGAAGCGCCCCAAGCGTGGCCACACACGCATCGTCTTCGGCGCACCCCTCTTCCCCGATGACAACGAGAACACGCGGCGCTACAGCGAACGCATCGAGCGCGCCGTCACCTTGCTCGGTGACGAATCGTCGACCGACTTCTGGACCGCGCGTCGTCGCGCAGCGTCGGGAAGCTCGACACCGCTCACAGGGCCCGACTACACGGGATGGCGTCGTCAGTGGGCGCTGTACGAGCACCGCAAGACCGGCGTTGCCGGCCAGCGCCGTCGTCAGAAGCGTCGCTGGCCCGACCTTGGCAACTGACCGCCAAAACGAAAAACTTTTCGCTTTGCGACCGCGTGGCCCCCGTCTATGGTCGTCGCGATGGGCCGCCCCCGCAAAGCAGATCGCGAAAACCAGGAAGATCCGCGTGATCTGATCCTTCGCAGTGCCCGCGCCGAGATCGAGAAGAACGGGATTCTGGGCCTGCGCGTCGCCGAAGTTGCCGCAAACGCCCACTATTCGGTGTCGATCATTTATCGCTACTTCGGTGACCGCGATGGACTATTGGCGCAGGTCCTGGGTGACATCTACGAAGAGATTCTCGACCGCGCAGCCGCGCGTCTTGCTGCAACGATCCCCGCCGAAGGCCCGGTCACCCTCGACCAGATCATTGCGCTGGCACCAAAGCCGAGCGAAATTGACCAGAACCCGGACAGCCGACTGCGCCTTCAGATCCTCGCCGTTGCGGCCACCAATCCGGTACTGGAATCTCGCATGAAGGACATCGCCCAGCAGCGCTTCAAAGTGATGAAGGAATTTGCGGCAACGCTGAAGTCACGGTTGCCCGAAGGCGAATTCTTCGACGAACGCGTGATGTTGATCATGATCGTGAACCAGCTGCTGTACTACAACACCCTTCTCGGCGAGTACGCGACGACCGACGACGAGTACTACGCCTTCCTGAAAGACAAGGCATCGAGGATCTAGCCGCCGACGGCGGGGATCACGATTGATTGCCCTGCGAACAGCGACACCGCATTGGCATCCATCCACCCGTTGGCAGCCATCAACGCAGCAATCTTCACGCAGAACTTCGAGCCGATGAGCGACAACGAGTCACCCGGCTGAACTTCGTAGGTTCCCGCGGGACGCGCGCCGCAGCCCTGGCCCGCCGGACCCTGCGGAGTGAGCGTCGTTTGCGACATCGCTTGATCGGTTGTTGTCTTTGCGGTGGGCGGAATGCGCAACGATTGCCCCGGGTAGGGAAACTGCGTCACCGACACCCAACCGTTGTACATCAACAATTCCTCGACGCTGATGCCATACATGGTCGCCAACTTGATCGGCGAGTCACCGAGTTCTACGACGTACGTCTGCTCGACACCGACCGAGCCCGGGGGCAGGGTGGTGTTCGACGCCGGTGCCGTGGTGATGACCGGTGGAATGGTTGCGAAGTCTGTTGGCGCGATCGGAACCACCGTTGTTGCCGTTCCACCGACATCCCCCCCGCATGCGGACAGCACGAGAACGATGATCGGCGCCGTGACGACGCCCAGCGCGATTGTCGTGATGCGTGAACCGATTTTCATTGCTCCGTCAGCGTAGGTGACGGAGCATCCGAATCAGCGTCAGACGAGCGGTCGTGCGGTCGGCGGAATCGGCTTCGGCAAGATCGTTTCACCCATCAAATACCGGTCGACGCCGGCCGCAGCGGCGCGACCTTCGGCGATGGCCCACACGATGAGGCTCTGACCACGGCCCATGTCGCCGGCAACGAACACGCCGTCCACATTGGTCGCGTAATCGTCGTTGCGCTTCACATTCCCGCGCTCGTCCAAAGCCACGCCCAACTGTTCGAGCCAGCTGCCCTTCTCGGGGCCGAGGAAACCGAGCGCGAGGAACACGAGGTCGGCGGGAAGTTCACGGTCGGTTCCTTCGATCTTTTCGAACTTGCCGTTGACCATCTGCACGTCGTGGATGAGAAGCGCACGGACGTTGCCGTTGCCGTCGTCGACGAAACGTTCGG
>CAZKVD010000156.1:0-3238 GCA_964556145.1 uncultured Bifidobacterium sp.
GTGCGTTCGTGTTGGCCGGGTTTCCGACCACGAGAACCTTCACGTCCTTCTTCGCATTCGCGCCGATGGCCTGGCCCTGGGGCTTGAAGATGCCGCCGTTTGCGTTCAGAAGATCGGAGCGCTCCATGCCGTCCTTGCGCGGCATTGCGCCGACGAGCAGGGCGACATCGGCATCTCCGAAGGCAACGTCGGCCTTGTCGGTGCAGATGACATCGACGAGCGGCGAGAACGCACAGTCGTCGAGTTCCATCTTCACGCCCTCGAGCGCGCCGAGAGCCGGCGTGATTTCGAGGAGCTGGAGGATGACCGGGGTCTCGGGCCCGAGCATTGCGCCCGAAGCGATACGGAAAAGGAGGCTGTAGCCGATTTGGCCTGCTGCGCCTGTGACGGCGACACGTACGGGGGTTGTCATGAGGGGAAAGCGTAGGTCGGGCCTAGTCCCCTGCCCCAATCGTCGTCGTGGTATTCGACACAGCACCGCTCGCCACGGTTGTGGAGGTCGTCGTGGTCGGCACGGGCACGAGCGGGCGACCAAGGGCTGCCATGACGGCTTCCGTGTAGGCGATCTGGCCCCGCGGCCGCAGGTGGGTTCCATCGTCGTAGACCCAGTCGGGGTTCGGGTCGACGAGCAGCTTCCAGTCGACCACCGAGACGTTCGGGAACTTGTCGGGCAGAGCGCGGATGAGGGAGTTGTTCTCTTCCTCCCACTTGTGGCCGGGAACCGCATTGGTGAGAACGACGACCTTCTTCACCCCGGAGAGCGCCGTGAAGATTGCGTCCATCGTGTCGGAGGTGGTGCCGCTGTTCGTCCCGAGGTGAATGACCACCTCGTCGCCGAGGGCGCCGATCGACTTCACGTAGTTGACAATTTCGAGGGCCGCCTTGAACGGTCGGCTCTTTTTCGCATCGACGGTGATTCCGTACTTCGACATTTCTGGAGCGGCGCCCAGCATCACTGAGTCGCCGATCGCGAGGACCTCGATGCGTGCAGCGGGCTGCGTGGTGGGCACGACGATTGATGTCGACGATGCAGGGTCGGTTGATTGCGTGACGGTGGTGTCGGTGGGCTTCGACATCAGGTCGGTGGTTGCATCCTGCGCATCGACGAGGCTCTGCGTGATGTCGTCGAGCTGAAGCTTTGCCGTCGAGAGATTGACGATTGCGAAGACCGGGAACGCCGACACCAGCACCCCCGCAACAACCATGCGCGTACGGTGACGCTGCCTGTCGGGTGTTTCGGCACCGCGCCACGAACGCAGCCAGCGTGACACGGCGCCCTTGCGGACCGGGGTTTCGATGACGCGGTACGAGAGTTCCGTCACGACGAGCGTGATGGCCATGAGTCCCACGAACTGCGGCCACGTGAGTTCGTTGCCCGCCAGCTTGCGCGAGAACTGGAAGATCGCCCAGTGGTACAGGTACAGCCCGTAGGAACGTTGCCCGACCCACACGAAGACTTTGTTGCCAAGCACCACCCGACCGAGCACGGCCGTTGGGTGCGTCACCGCGGCGATGACCGCAACCGAGGCCAGACCGACGAGGAAGAACCCTCCGCGATACAACAAGTCGTAACCCCGCGCACCCTCTTCGGTACCGGCCACCACGTTCTGAAACCGCCACATCATCACGCCGAGGCCCGCCAGACCGAGGAGACCAATGGTGTCGAGGGCCGCGCCACGGTTGGCGATGCGTGCCCGCGCCACCGACCACGGACGCCACCACATTGCAAGGGCCGCCCCGAGAAAGAGCCCGCCCATGCGTGTGATCGTCGAGAGATATGCGAAGTCGATGCGCGAGACGTCGCGCCCCAGGAAAGAGATGTACTGGCCCGGGGTTTGCGTGATGTCGTCGATTGGTCCGGTGCGGTACACCACCGCACACAGCACGGCGATGCCGATCGACGAGAGCAGGAACAGAAAACCGACAACGGGAAGTCGCCGACGACCGACCTTCATCACGACGAACATCAGCAACGGCCACAACAGGTAGAACTGCTCTTCGACTGCGAGCGACCACAGGTGCCGCAGGGGCACGTAACCAAAGTTGCTGAAGTACGAACTACCGGTGTGGATCTGGAACCAGTTGGTGACGTAGGTGAAACCTGCAACAACGTCGCCGCGCAGGTTGCCGAGTTCGCTGCGACGGAAGATTGCGACGTAGGTCGTGACACCAACGAGCAGGGTCCACAGGGCGGGAAGCAACCGCCGTGCGCGGCGCAACCAGAAGTCGCGCAGGTCGATGCGGCCGGTGCGCGTCGATTCGGCCAGCAACAACAACGTGATGAGATACCCACTGATGACGAAGAACACCTCGACGCCGAGGAAGCCACCCTCCAACCACGAATGATTCGCGTGGTAGAAGATCACCGCGATGACGGCAACGGCACGCAGACCGTCGAGGCCGGGGAGATAAGGCACCACCGCACGGGCGCGAATCTCAGCCGTTGAGTCGGCTGGTGCTGCGGGAGGCGCGGCGTTCGACATCGAACCGCGCCCTACGAAACCGGCAGACCGAGGTTGGCGTAGATCTCGCGCGTGGCGTTCGAGCGGTTCAGCGTGTAGAAGTGCAATCCGGGTGCGCCTGCTGCCAACAACTCGGCGCACAATTCGGTTGCTGCATCGACTCCGATGCGACGCACCTCGTCGGGGTCGTCGACTCCGTCGAGCCGTTCGGCCAGCCACGCGGGGAAAACGGCACCCGACAACTCGGCCATCCGCTGCACCTGACCGCGATTGGTGACGGGCATGATGCCCGGAATGATCGGCTTGGTGACCCCGAGGGCCGCGAGCTCGTCGATCATGCGCACGTAGTGTTCGGCCTCGAAGAAGAACTGGGTGATTCCGAAATCGGCGAGGCGCAACTTTTCGGCCAGGTAACGACGATCGTCGGCGCGTGAGGCGCTGCGCGGGTGCAGTTCGGGATGCGCAGCAACACCAATGCTGAAGCCGCCGCGCTCGCGCAGATGCTCGACAAGATCGAGCGCATGTTCGTAATCACTTGGCCGCACGTCGGCGGGGTCGGTGGGCGGGTCGCCCCCGAGAGCGAGAATGTTCTCGACCGAGGCCGCCTGGTAGGTATCGAGAATCGCATCGATGTCGGCGCGGGTGTGCCCCACGCACGTGAGGTGCGCCATGGGCGAGATCTTCGTCTCTTTGCGCATCCACACCACGAGGTCGCGCGTGCGCTCGCGGGTGCTGCCACCCGCACCGTAGGTGACCGACACGAATGCGGGGTTCAA
>CAZKVD010000157.1:0-3179 GCA_964556145.1 uncultured Bifidobacterium sp.
CTGAACAACCCGAACTACAAGGCCGACGAGGCCTACGTTGCCCCCACGCCCACCGTGCCGTCGGCCGCAGGCGCAAAGGAAGTGGCGTCGGGTCCGACAACGACGGTTGCCAAGGCTGAGACACCGTCCACGGTGCAGACCCGCAACGCGGCCCTGCCCGGGTCGTCGACAACGACAACAGCTGCACCGCGCCCGGGTAGCGCGCCGACCACCACGACCGCGCGTTCGGTGACGGCCGCCGGTGCCACACCAACCACCGTTGTTGCAGTTGCCAAACCAACGCTCTCCAACTTCCGAATCACCACCAAGACCTTTGGTGACGACGCGTTCACTCTCGACCCGCCCGACTCCAACAGCCCGGGTGGATTCAGGTTCGCATCGAGCAAGCCCGACGTCGCAACCGTGAACGTCACGACCGGTCGCGTCACCATCGTCGGCGCAGGAAGCACCGTCATCACGGCCACCCAGGCTGCCGCGCGTGGATTCGAGGCGGGAAGCATCACTGCGACGCTCATCGTCTCGAAAGCAACGCCTCAGAACTCCGCCCTCAAGGACATCACAAAGACGTTTGGTGATGACTCCTTCGTCATCGCCAAGCCAACGACCGATTCAACGGGTGCTTTCACGTTCACCAGCAGCGACGAAGACGTGGTCAAGCAGTCGAAGACAACCGGACGGTGGATCATCGGCGGCGCGGGCAAGGCGACCATCACCATCGCCCAGGCTTCGACCGACGACTTCATCTCGGCCACCGACACTCTCGTTGTCACCGTCCGCAAGGGAACACCCGAGCTCGCTGCCCCTGCCGACGTGTCGAAGGCGTTCCTCGACGCCGACTTCGATCTACCGAAACCCGCCTCCGACAGCAGGGGGGCATTCACCTACTCATCGTCCGACGCAAACATCGTCAGTGTCAGCGGAACAAGGGCCACCATCAAGGCGGCGGGAACGGCAATCATCACAGCGACACAGGCAACGACCACCGATTGGCTGCCGGCCAGCACTACGTACAAGGTCGTCGTTGCGCCAACGGCGCCAACTCTGTCCGAGTTTGCCGACGTGTCGAAGACCTTCGGCGCCGATGCGTTCACGATGGCCGCTCCGAAGTCGAACTCGACAGGTGCCATCACCTTCAAATCGAGTGACGACAAAGTGGTGACCGTTGGTGAACGCGACGGCAGGGTGACGATCATCGGGGCAGGTTCGGCAACGATCACCGCAACGCAGGCAGCGACCTCGGGGTTCTCCACCGGCTCGATCAGCGCGAAGGTCACCGTTGCGAAAGCAGCGCCGAAGATCTCCGATCTCTTGGTTGCCAACAAGGCCTACGGTGACGCCGACTTCACGTTGAAGCCGACTTCCACGAGTCCGGGTTCTTTCGCTTTCTCGACCGACAAGTCGTCGGTCTTCACTGTCGATGCAAAGACGGGTCTCGTGAAGATCGTTGGCGTGGGTACCGCAACGTTGACGGCCAAGCAAGAGGCGACCGCGAACTTCGAGGCGGGTTCGGTGTCGGTATCGGTCGTGGTGACAAAGGGTGCGCCGGTGTATTCGTGGTCGATTCCGAACAAGACGTACGGCGACGCACAGTTCAATGTGCTCGTGCCCACGTCGAGCTCGACCGGTTCGTTGACCTACGCATCGAGCGATTCGACGATCGTTGCCATCACGCCCGCGGGGCTTGCGACCATCCTGAAGGCCGGCACGGTGACGATCACGGCAACTCAGGCGACAACCGATCTGCACGTCGCGGCGAAGGCGACAGCCACTTTGACCGTCGACAAACTTGCACCGACGCTGGGCACTTTCACGGTTCCGGCCAAGACGTACGGTGAACCGGCATTCGCGTTGACTCCACCGTTGTCCAACTCTCCCGGGGCATTCTCGTACGCGCTCGTCGCGGGAAGTGAGTCGAACGACAACGTTGCCTCGGTGTCGGGCGGTCAGGTGACCATTCTCGGGGCAGGAACTGTACAAATTCGGGCATCGCAGGCAACAACCGTGAACTATGCGGCGGCGTCAATCACCGCGACTCTCACGGTCAATCGCGCGTCACAGCAGGGAATTCAATCCGCGGGACTCGTTGCCAAGTGGTCGTTCGATTCGGCGAACACGCTCGGAACCAACTCTGTTGGATCGGGCGACCTCACCGAAACCGGTGGGCCGACGTGGACTGCTTCCGGAAAATCGGGTGGCGCACTGTCGCTGAACGGTTCGGGTGCCTATCTCTACAAGACCGGTTCAGCGATCACCGGTCTGCCCACGGGCGACTCGCCGTACACGATTTCGGCATGGATCAAGCCCACTGCATTCGGTGCCCGCGGAATCGTCGGTTGGGGCAATTACGGCGCCGGGAATCAAACCAACGCTTTCCGGCTCGATTCAAGCGGCGGACTCCACAACTATTGGTGGGGAAACGATCTCATCACGCCGGCCCAACCCAACACCATCACGACTACCGGGACATGGGCTCACGTCGTTGCGAACTACGACGGTACGACGCGTCGCATCTGGGTGAATGGTGTTGTTGTCGCATCCGACAGTCGTGGTCCGGCCAGCATCGCCTCGGGGAACTTTGCCATCGGCAAGACGGTCGGCAACGAGTGGTTCTCCGGCGTCATCGATGAACTGGCCATCTACGGCCGTGCGCTGACGGCGTCCGAAATCACCCAACTCGCATCGGGTGCCGGATCCGGAATCACCGTTACATCGACATCGGGCAACTTTGGTACGCCGCTCGGTCTCACCACATCGGGCGGGCAGGGAACCGGTGCAGTCGCATTCCAATTGGTCAGCGCCGGCTCCGCTGGATGCTCGCTCACCGGATCGACCCTGACTGCCGCAAGCGGTGGAACCTGCACCGTCACCGCCACAAAGGATGCCGACCGCAACTACGACGCCACGATCTCCGACGTCACAACGGTCACGATCAATCGAATCGCCCAGACGACACCCGTTGTCATTTCGACGACAACCGCAACGGCCGGAATCGGACTCTCTCTCGCTGCATCGGGTGGCACCGGAACGGGTGCCATCAGCTACACCGTGTCCAACGCAGGAACAACGGGCTGCTCCGTCAGCGGCACCTCGCTCGTGACCACCGGAAGCGGAACATGCACGATCGTCGCCACGCGTGCGGCCGACGACAACTACACCGCGATGTCGTCGAGTGCCACAAA
>CAZKVD010000158.1:0-3171 GCA_964556145.1 uncultured Bifidobacterium sp.
CGGTCATCCGCGGACCCCACGTCGACAAGGACTCGCGCGAGCACTTCGAGATGCGTATCCACAAGCGTCTGATCGACATCGTCGATCCCAACGCCAAGACAATCGACAGCCTTCAGCGAATCGAGCTGCCGGCGGGTGTCGACATCGAAATCAAGATCCAGTCGAACTGACAAACCAGTTTTCTTAGGAACTTCTTAGGGCCGGCGCATGGTGCGCCGGCCCTTTGCGTTGTAGAAAAAGATCATGAGCATCTGGAACGATTCGAACCCAAACGAAACGATCCCCACCATCGAGCCGCGCTGGACGCCAATCACGGCGCAGTCACCGTTGCCCCCACCGCCGCCGGCTCCGCCGTCGGTTTCGCCGGCGCCCGCCAGTGAAACCCCCCGTGGTCGGCGACGCGGTTTGGGTGTCGTTGCGCTCGCGCTCGTCTCGGCGGTCTCGGCACTTGGCGGTGCTGCGATCGGTGTCGTGCTCACACGCGAGGACAACAAGTCGGTGACGACCGCAACTCTGGTCACCGCACCGACGGCCGATGGCGAAGAAGTGAGCGAAGCAACGACCAAGATCGGTCGCATCGCCGCCGCCGTCGCGCCGAGTGTGGTCACTCTCAGTGCAACGACGAGCAGTCAGTTCGGTGAAGGCGAGTCGGTTGGTACCGGAGTGATCATCAACTCGAACGGCGAGATCCTGACAAACGCACACGTCGTTGAAGGCACCAAGACGGTGCAGGTTCGTCTGATGAACGAAACCGAGCCACGTCGTGGCACGGTCTTGGCATCCGATGCAATGAACGATCTTGCCTTGGTCAAGATCGAAGCAACCGATCTCACTGCGGCGGTATTCGCCGATTCGTCGAACGTGCGCCTTGGTGATCCGGTGGTCGCAATCGGATATGCACTGAATCTCGACGGTGGACCAAGCGTCACGTCCGGAATTGTCTCGGCTCTCGAACGCACCATCACAACCGAGAGTGGTGCACTCGACGGTCTCATTCAGACCGATGCGGCAATTTCCTCGGGCAACTCGGGTGGGCCCTTGGTCAACGACAAAGCGCAGGTCATCGGTATCAACACCGCAGTTGCGCGCGGTGATACGGGCACTGCTGCGAACAACATCGGCTTTTCGATTTCTTCCGAAGAAGTCCAGCGCGTGCTTGCCACTCTTCGCGACCAGGCAAATGGCGTCGAGCGTCAGCAGGGTTATCTCGGCGTCGGTCTGACCGACCGCACCGATGGCGGACAGGGTGCCGTGATTGCGTCGGTCGAAGACGGGTCTCCTGCGGCGACTGCGGGAATCAAAGAAGGCGATGTTGTCGTTGCGATCAACGGTCGTCCGATTGCAGGTCGTACGGGAATGATTGCTGTCGTGCGCGATGCGCAGCCCGGCGACGCGGTGAAGATCACGATCGAACGCAATGGCAAGTCGGTCACCTTGGCGGCGACACTCGTTGCCCGCGACACCTCCAACGACTAACCAAAGGTTCTCGGCGCAGCCCGGTGCACGTTTCGACAAGATTCGCTCCGAGATTCTCCAACGGGTTCTCGGTGTGTATTGACTCGCTTATCGCTACATCACACACCGAGAAGTGAGTCAGAGGTGAATAGCCTGAGACTGTGAGTGTTCTCGTCACTGCTGCCGACGTCGAGGCATACCGACGTGACGGATTCGTCGTCCTTCGAGGTGTGGTTCCCCGGGAGACTCTGGCGTCGCTTGCCGTCGGAGTCGAAAAGAACATGGCGAGTCCGAGCGATTGGACCAACGACTACACGCCAAAGGGCGCGGGTGGACGATTCTTCGATGACTATGTGAGTTGGCAGCGAATCGACGAGTTCAAGAACCCAGCGTTGAAGGGGGCATTGCCTGAGATCGCGGGTGCCCTCATGGGAACCCGGCGGCCGAGGTTTTTCCACGAGCACGTTCTGGTGAAAGAACCCGGAACTGTGACCCCGACGCCGTGGCATCACGACGACCCGTATTACGGGATCGATGGTCTCGACAACGTCAGTTTGTGGGTACCGCTTGATGCGGTGCCCGAAGCGATCGCCCTACGTTGCCTCCGGGGTAGCCACGCAACCGGTCGGCGATTCATCCCCAATCGCTTCAAGGACGATTCGCCGTATGTCACAAACGCACAAGGTTTCCAGTTGATGGGAGACCCAGCCCGTTGGTGGGCTGATCCCGGGGTCCAGGCCTGTCCCGCCGAACCCGGTGATGTCGTTGCCTTCCACTTTCGGACATTGCACGCAGCTCCAGGTACTGAAAATCATTTAGCCAGACGTCGTGTCGTGAGTTTCCGCTACGTGGGGGACGATGCCCGCTGGGCCCACCGTCCCTGGACGACGTCTCCACCCTTTCCCGACGCCGGTTTGGCCCCGGGCGACGTGCCCGACGAGGCCCGTTTTCCCACGATCCCGCTCGATTGAACTCACTCCGCTCCGGATGTGCCGGTTTTCGGCGCATCCAGTAGCAAAAAGCGGGTTTTTTCACACCGAGAACGTTGAGTTGCGCTGCGCCGAAAACCCGTGGAGGGGGTGGGGAACGTGAGGATCAGCCCGATAGCGTTCGCCATCCAATCGACGTCCGTGAGCGCCCGGATACGGGAACCTCACGGCACAACAGAACTCAGTGCTCCGTCGGCTTCGCCGCACGGAGCATTTGCGTGAATAAGACACATCAGTACTTCGAGAAAAAGGGTTGCCGTCATGGCACAAAAAGCGATCGTCGGCGAAAAGGTCGGCATGACACAGGTGTGGGGCGACGACCAGCGCGTCATTCCCGTCACCGTGCTGCGCGTTGAACCAGCGCGCGTTGTCCAGGTGAAGAACGGTGAACGCGACGGCTACAGCGCCGTTCAGGTCACCTACGGTCACAAGGAAGCCAAGAAGATCAACAAGGCCGAGGCCGGACACTTCGCGAAGGCCGGTGTCACTCCGGGTCGTCGTCTTGTCGAGCTTCGCCTCGACAGCGTCGATGGCTTCGAAGTCGGCCAAGAGATCACCGTTGACACGATGGTTGCCGGCGAGCGCGTCGACGTCACCGCTGTCAGCCGAGGCAAGGGTTTTGCCGGTGGCATGAAGCGTCACAACTTCGGTGGCCAGGGCGCCAGCCACGGTAACCACAAGCACCACCGTGCGCCGGGCTCGATCGGTTCGTGCTCGTTCCCCGGCC
>CAZKVD010000159.1:0-698 GCA_964556145.1 uncultured Bifidobacterium sp.
CCTCGATGGCCTCGCCCCATGTCGCCGGTGCTGCAGCACTGATTCTCGATGCCGCACCGTCGTCGACTCCTGCCGACGTCGCGCGAGTTCTCGCCGCCTCGGCCACGCAAGGTGTGGTGACCAACCTCGGCGACGGATCGCCGAATCTGCTCTTGTACATCGGTGCCGACCGTCCGGTTCCATCTTCTCCTTCAACTTCGACGACGGCGCCGGCAACACCTGCACCCGCTGCCGCACCATCCACCGTTGTTGAAACGCCCACCACAATCACTGCGCCGCAGTCGCCTGCAAGTTCGGTCGACACTTCAACCACGGTGACGCCGACAACCGTCGCACCCCAGTCGGTCGGTGTCCGATCGGTCGCACTCGGCAACGTCGAGGAGCCCGCGGCGACGATCGTTCGTTCGGGCGCCGACAAGGTCCTGGTGCGAATCACCAATGCGCGTGGTCTCGTCGACGTCATGGTGAACGGGAAGGTCGTTTTGACGAAGAAGCGTGTCATCCTCATCAAGTCGAAGGGTGTCGCAGCCAAGCGCGTCACGGTGAGGGCATCGAAGTCGAACTAGAGACCTAGGATCGGTTCGTGAAGTACACGCGCACCGCTCTTCGACGTTCGGTGCTGACGATCGGCATCGTCGCAACAACGCTGGGTCTCGCACCGGCGGGGTCGAGCGCCACCACATCAACCGAGACCTATC
>CAZKVD010000159.1:708-3102 GCA_964556145.1 uncultured Bifidobacterium sp.
TGGTCAACGGGGACCGAGCGGTCGATGTCGTGTCGAACCACCTCGAATCGATCGGCGTCGAGGTGAATTCAACACTGAAAGGTGCGGTCGACTTCGTCGCTGCCGATTTCAGCGCCGTCGATTTGGTCGATGTTCGCAATCGCCCCGGCGTGAGATGGGTCGAACCCGATGCAGTGGTGACGTTCGCAACCGAGCAGTCGATCGCAATCTCCCAAACCGCCGACAATTGGGGACTCGACAGAATCGATCAATCGTCATCCACGCTCGATCGCAAGTTTCGATATGCGGCCGACGGTACGGGAGTGAACATCTACGTGCTCGACACCGGTATCCGTCGTAGCCATGCGGAATTCACCGGTCGAGTGGACGTCGGGTACTACGTACCGTCGATCAACATGGGCTCGGGAGGGCCCACGCACACTCTGACCTCGACCGACGACGACTGTGGACACGGCACGCACGTCGCCGGAATTTCGGCGGGCACCACGTACGGCGTGGCCAAGCGCGCGACGCTCGTGCCGGTCAAGATCTTCCCCGGTGGTTCCGAGGCAATCTGCAACGCCGGCACCGTGGTGTCGGCGTTTCTCACGGGAATGCAGTGGGTCATCAACGATCACGCCGCTGGCGAGCCCGCCGTCGTCAACCTCAGTTTGGGCACGGCGATTCAGTCGGATTCGCTCGATGCGCAGGTCAGAGCCGTCGTAGCCGATGGCATTTCCGTGGTGGCGGCTGCGGGCAACGAGGGCACACTCACTAGTTCCGCGGGTTACATCGACGCTGCGACGACGCAAACCTCACTGAGCCCGGCGTGCACCTCCAAGCGTTCGCCGGCGACACCCGGCATCTTGACCGTCGGTGCCACGGGTGGTGTCAACGGCAACGTGTTCACTCGCGAAGACGACGAGGCGCCCTATTCGAACCACGGGCCGTGCGTCGACATTTTCGCCCCCGGCACGAACATCAAGTCGGCTTGGCCCGTCGCCGGGTTGCCGTCGAACGATCTCGACGACCCGGATTTGTATCCCGGCAACTACTCCGACTCGGGTACGTACAACAAGAGTGGTACGTCGATGGCGGCACCGTTTGTTGCGGGTGCAATCGCGATGTTGCTGCAGGAAACGCCCACGGCAACTCCTGCCGAAGTGGCGTCGCGCGTTCTCGCCAATGCAACCCGAAACGTTCTGACGATTCTTCCCCGCGTGGGTGGTGGCACGGCCTCGCCGAATGTTTTGTTGTACACGTGTGCATCAAACTGCGTCCCGAGCGCGCCCCGAAATGTTGTGGTGACTCGCGCCTCGCGTACCGAGATTGACGTGACATGGGAGGTCCCTGAGTCGAATGGTGGATCTGTGGTCACCGGCTATACGGCAACCGCAACCGCGGTCGGGGCTTCGACCGTTTCGTGCGCATCGTCGACGACATCGTGCAGGCTTTCATCGTTGGTTCCCGGAACGGCGTACTCCATCACTGTCTCGGGCTCGAACAGTGCGGGTGGCGGGGCGTCATCGGCCGCAAAAACGATGACGGCAGGTGCTGCACCATCGGCGCCGGGTACGCCGACAGGTGTAGCGGGCAACGGTGAGGTTTCTGTCGCGTGGACCGCGCCTGCCGACAGCGGAGGCATCGCGATTGCGAAGTACACCGTCACGTCGAATCCTGATGCAAAGACCTGTTCACCGGTCGGTGCCGAATTGACCTGTGTCGTATCAGGACTGACGATCGGCACGAAGTACACGTTCACCGTCTCGGCGACGAACGATGCTGGTTCGACTGCGTCGATGCCTTCATCGGCGGTTACACCGGCATTGCCGTGGCAGTACGTACCGGTGTTCTCTGCGGTCGTTCCCGGTAACAAGAAAGTCGACCTGCAGTGGACCGAGGCGCGTGTGCTCGGCACCGCACCCGCCGGTTATTTCACGGGCTACGTCGTGAAGGCTGCAAAGGGTGTCGTCGTGTGCACCACAACCGAGTTGAAATGCAGTGTGAAGAACCTGAAGAACGCGGAGAAGGTGTCGTATACGGTCGAAGCGACGTCGATCGCCGATTCGTCGCAGGTTGCGGCGTCGGGCGACGTCATCGTCGGGGGACTCCGTCAGCTCGCGAACGCGATGCGCAAGAAGACCAGTGCCTCGCTGGTGAAGATCGCAACGACGAACTCGAAGGGCAAGGTGACCTGGCGGGCGCTTTCGGGTGGCTGTCGTATCTCCCGGGGCATCGTGACGGCACCGGCAACCGGAAAGATCTGCAAGTTGCGGGTTTCGGTGGCCAAATCGGGGGCCTTTCCCGCCCAAACCCTGACGGTTTCCTTGCAATTGCTGTGATTCCCTGAATTTGCAGAGTGCAAGCACCAGTTGCGCGGCTATGTAACGTCCCGTAACCTTGGGCTCACCATCA
>CAZKVD010000160.1:0-3095 GCA_964556145.1 uncultured Bifidobacterium sp.
CCTGCACGTTGACGGCGGTGCCGAGATCGTGCGAGATCTTCTCGCGCACGCGGTATGCGATGGCGCGCGGGCTGTTCCACGAACGGAACACGGCTTCGATTGCGCCGCGCAACTGCTTGACCGGATCCTGCGGGAACGGCTTGCCGGTGTGCACCTGGACGATCTTCTTGAAGGTCTCGCACAGCGATTTCAGCGCGGCGGCCGGAACGTCGGCGTCGGATGCGGCTCCCGCGGCCTGGCGCGCCTTGGTGAGTTCGTGTTCGAACTCTTCACCATCGAGGCCGAGAACGATGCGGCCGTACATCGAGATGAAACGGCGGTAGCTGTCGTAGGCGAAACGCTCGTCGCTGTTCTTGGCGAGACCGACGACGGTCTTGTCGTTCAAGCCGAGGTTGAGGACGGTGTCCATCATGCCCGGCATCGAGAACTTGGCGCCCGAGCGCACCGACACGAGCAACGGATCGGACGCATCGCCCAACTTGCGACCCATCTTCTTTTCCAGTGCGGCGACGTTCTTGGCGATCTCGACGTCGAGACCCTTTGGCCAGCCACCTTTCATGTAGGCACGACATGCGTCGGTGGTAACGGTGAAGCCGTGCGGCACCGGCAACTTGAGGACGCTCATCATCTCGGCAAGGTTGGCTCCCTTGCCGCCGAGGAGATCCTTCATTTCCTTGGGGGCGCGGCGATGTTTGTGGTCGAAAGCGTAGACAAAAGGCACGGTGCGGAAGTCTACGGGGACACCCGCCGTAGCCTTCAATGCAGTGGGCGTTTTCCGACTGTTCGGCTTCCGCGTGGAAATCAGGCCTGGTTTCCTTGTCTTTCTTCTGCTCGTCGTGGTGCTCTACGGCGGGACCCAGGGGCTGTGGGCTGCGGGCTCGATCGCCGTCTTCACCCTGATCCACGAACTCGGTCACGCAAGTGCGGCTCGCGCGACGGGCTCACACGCCGAGATTTCGCTCGACTTCCTTGCCGGGTACGCCTCGTACGTCCCCAGTCGGCCGCTGTCCCGATGGGAACGGGCGGGCATTGCGGTGGCCGGAGCGACCGCACAATTCACCAGCGCCGTGATCGTCCTGCTGCTCATGGGCGTGCATCCCTTCATGCGCGACGACATCACCTCGTCGTACGCGACCATCAGCATCTGGTGGGCCGGGGTCGTTCTCGCTGCGGTCAACCTGCTCCCGATTCTTCCGTTGGACGGTGGCGCAATTGTCGGCCTGTTCGTCGACTGGCTGGCTCCGCGGCGCGGCCGCACCGCGATGCTGTGGTTCAGCGTCGCGGTGTCCTCGGTCGGTGTTACCGCGGCGCTGACGATTTCCGAACTTCAGGGCTTCGTGCCCTTCGCCGTGATTCTCCTCGTCCTACAGGTTCAAATGTTGCGTGCCGAGCGCAGCGTCGAAGAACTTCGGACGCGACTCTCCCCCGTCGAGTTCGTCGCCGCCCTGCAGCAGGCGGACCGGCACGACGACGCGGCCCGCGAGGGCGCAGCTGCCTTTCGCAGCAAGCCGAATGCCGAACTGGCTGCACGGATTTCCGCTTCGCTCAGCGCAACCGGCGACCACGACGGCGCACAAGCCTGGATGGCTCTCGCCGAGCGAATGACGCTTGCACGGCGCGACTGATCAACCGGCTCCGGGCGCAACACCGATGTCGGCCGCATCGCGCTTGGCGCGCACGATCGCCTTACCGCCACCAACGGAGGTCACGGTGACGCCGCTGACGATCTCGTCGCCGACGGCGTATCCCGCATCGTCGACGACTCGCAGCACGTGCGGCGCTGTCACCGACCGGGAATCCATTCGCTCGACAAGCTCTTGGCCCGGGTAACAACCCTTCGTGAAGCTGACCGCCACCGGCACCAGACCGCACTCGGCGGGTACGCAACCCGTCGCGAAGTCGATCCCCACCATTGGCCATCCCGCGCCGACACGCAGCGCGTCGTAGGCCGCCGCATCTGCGGCCGCAACGCCGTCGATGTCGGCAACGGTTGCACCGATGAGGTCAACCGTCTCGTCGCCACCCCACCACGCATCGACCACCAGACCATCGCTCGGTACGCGACCCAATTCCGAGGCAACCGTGCGTGCCGAAGGTCCACGCAGGGCGACACATTGCCAGTCGAGTACCCGAATGTCGGCTTTGACGCGGATCTTGAACCGGTTCAGTCGCGCCACCACCGCCTCGAGCATCTCGGGCTCGGTGTCGAGCACGAAGACCGAATCTTCGAACCGGGTCACACGTACGACGGCAATCAACTTGCCCGTCGGCTCGAGAACGAGAGACCACCGCGATGCGCCCACGGCAAGACCCGCGATCTGATTGCTCATCTGCGACTGCAGGTACGACTCGGCATCGTCACCCTGTACGCACGCGACCCCGCGCGCGAGACGAAACTGTTTCAACGACACCTAGACCTCGGTTCCCATCGCCCGTCGTCGCGCGGTCATGCGTCGCGCAGCGGGAATTGCGGCCAACAGCGCGGCGGCTTTGTTGTGGCATTCGAGGTTCTCATCGTCGGGATCACTGTCGGCAACGATGCCGGCACCGGCCTGCAAGCTGGCGATCCAACCACCGTTTCCGTCGGGACGCACGAACATCGTGCGGATGGCAATCGCTACATCGAGATTCCCACTGAAGTCGATGTAACCAACGACTCCGGCGTACGGCCCACGCTTGACGGGCTCGAGCGCATCGATGATTTCCATCGCACGCACCTTCGGCGCCCCGCTGACCGTTCCTGCCGGCATCGTGGCACGCAACAAATCGACGGGCGTCAGACCCGCACGCAACTGGCCCGACACCTGCGACGTGAGGTGCATCACGTGGCTGTAGCGCTCGAGTGTCATCAGTTCGTCTACCTTCACGGACCCGAATTCGGCAACACGTCCCACGTCGTTGCGTGCGAGGTCGACCAGCATCACGTGCTCGGCGACTTCCTTGGGATTCTCGCGGAGTTCACCCGCAAGGCGGCGGTCGTGCTCGTCGTCGCGCCCGCGCCGACGCGTACCGGCGATGGGCCTGCTCGTGATTCGATCGTGCGACAACTGCACCAGCGGTTCGGGGGAACTGCCGACGATGCACAGCTCGGGTTC
>CAZKVD010000161.1:0-2990 GCA_964556145.1 uncultured Bifidobacterium sp.
GGGCCCGCACCCGAGGCGCAGCTCACGCGTCACATGCTGAAGCGTGGGGCCTTCGTCCTGCCGGTACTCGTCGCAATCGCCGGCTTCGCCTGGGGAGCCGACGGGGCACTGTCCTGCCTCTACGGCGTCGCCCTCGTCTTCGTCAATTTCTCGCTGGCCGCGGGGCTCATCTCGATGACCGCGCGCATCTCTCTTGGTCTCATGATGGGGGCGGTCCTCTTTGGGTACCTCCTCCGACTCGGAATCATCTTTGCCGCTGTGATTTTGGTCAGAAACGCGAGCTGGGTTTCACTTCCGGCTCTCGGCTTCACCATTGTCGTGACGCACCTCGGGCTCTTGTTTTGGGAGTTGCGGCACGTATCGGCAACACTTGCCTTTCCGGGTCTGAAACCTCAGTCCACCTCCCACGCACGAGACCACCGCTGAAACAAGTTCGCGAAACCACAGAACGAGAGAATTAGGAAACACACGTGATCGCACTCGAGTTCCCGCCGATTAACCAGCTCCTGCGTTGGAAGGACGTCGCTCCGTCCTTCAACAAGATTGCGCTGATCGCAATTCTCGCTGTACTCATCGGATGTCTCATTTTCTGGCTCGCCGCGCGGGCCGATGCGAAGAAGGCGCCGCGTGGTGCGCGCAACCTCGCTGAGAGCACCGTCGAGTTCATCGAGAACGGTGTGATCATGCAGACGATGGGCCGTGATGGCCTCGGCTGGACGCCCTTCCTGCTCACGCTTTTCCTGTTCATCTATTTGTGCAACGTTCCCGGTGTCATCCCAATTTTCCAGATGCCGGCGACGGCACGCATGGCGATTCCTGCGGCGCTCGCCCTGCTCGTGTGGGTCGTGTACAACGGCGCGGGTATCAAGCATCAGGGTTTCGGCGGGTAC
The DNA here is from genome assembly GCA_964556145.1 of uncultured Bifidobacterium sp. Classification (GTDB taxonomy): domain Bacteria; phylum Actinomycetota; class Acidimicrobiia; order Acidimicrobiales; family Ilumatobacteraceae; genus F1-20-MAGs119. The sequence goes on from CAZKVD010000161.1 coordinate 891, forward strand.
TTCAAGTCGGTGCTCTTCCCGCCCGGAGTGCCGAAGATTCTCTACGTCCTCATCACCCCGATCGAGTTCATCTCGGCGATCATCGTCCGTCCGTTCTCGCTCGCGGTGCGACTCTTCGCCAACATGCTTGCCGGACACATCCTTCTCGCGACATTCGCGATTCTCTCCGAGGCGCTCTTCCAGGCGCGTGACACGGTCCTCATTCCCTTCGGCATCCTGCCGATGTTCATGTTGACCTTCCTCACGGGCTTCGAAGTGCTCGTCGCGTTCCTCCAGGCGTACATCTTCACGATCCTCGCCGCCGTTTACATCGGAGGAGCAGTGCACCCCGAGCACTGACCGAACGGCAGAAACATCCCACACGGATCTCCCCTATAACCATCACCAACCAGGAGAAAACAAAAATGGAAGCACTTGCCAAGATTGTCGCGAAGGCGACCGAAGCGGCGGTCGATCCTGCCGACGCGAAGAACACCGCGGCTGCAGCATCGGCTGGTTACGCCTACGGTCTCGCGACCCTCGGACCCGGCCTCGGCATCGGATTCCTCGTCGGCAAGGCCGTCGAAGCGATGGCCCGCCAGCCCGAGTCCGCCGGCATGGTCCGCACGACGATGTTCCTCGGCATCGCCTTCACCGAAGCGCTCGCGCTCATCGGCTTCGTCGTGTTCATTCTGCTCAAGTTCGCCTGATCCGCGAACCCGAGCAACCCAATCACAAGACCGTCAACGCAATCGCCCTGCGCGAGCAGGATCAGGAGTTCACATGGCAACCGCAGTAGTCACCCTCTCGGGTGGAAACGTGGTCTCGCTGGCTTTCGCCCCGGAACTCGGGGTGGCCGGTGTACCCACGGCCGAGACGGGAACTGAGCAACCCCTGGATTCGGGGCCCAACCCCATCGCCCCCGAGCTGAAAGAGGCTGCATGGGGTTTCGGGGCGTTCCTCGTTTTCCTCTTCGTCATGCGGCTCTTCCTCGTGCCGAAGGTGCGACAGGGAATGGCCGAGCGCTACGACAGCATCCGCGCCGACTTCGACGGAGCCGACAAGGCAAAGGCCGACGCCCGCGCCGATGTGGCCAAGTACGAAGAGTCACTCGTCGAAGTGCGGGCCGAGGCTGCCAAGCGTGTCGACGCGGCTCGCTCGACTCTCGACCGCGAGCGTGGCGAGGCGATCACCGCTGCGAACCAGCGCATTGCTGCCCGCAAGGCCGAGGCCGAAGCCGCCGCTGCGGCCGAGCGTGAGGCTGCCCGCGACCAAATCAGTGCCGCGGTCACCACGGTCACGGCCACTGCAACCTCCATCGCAGTGGGCAAACAGGCCGACAACTCCGTCGTCACCCAAGCAGTCGCCCAGGCGATGCAGAACACAGGGGGCCGTTCATGAGATTCCTCAGTTTGTTGGCTGCGAAGGATCCTTCGCAGACTCCGCACTGGCTCTTCCCGAAGCCGGCCGAGTTGATCTACGGTGGCATCGCGTCGGTCATCGTGTTCGCCGGTCTCTACAAGTTCGCCTTCCCGGCGATGAAGAAGGCTTTCGCGGCACGCACCGAGCGCATCCAAAAGGAGCTCGACTCCGCGGCGAATGCACGCGCGGCTGCCGAGACCGAGGCGGCGAACATCCGCAAGGCGATCGGTGATATCGCCTCCGAGCGGGCGCGCCTCCTCGCCGAAGCCGACCAGCAGGCCGCGGCTCTCCTGGCCGATGGCCGTGCACGAATCGCCGCCGAGGTCGCCGACCTCGAGGCTCGTGCCGAAGCCGACATTGCTGCATCGCGTTCGCGCTCGAGCGATGAACTGCGCGCACAGATCGCGCAGATCGCCTCGGTCGCCGCACAGAACGCCGTTTCGGCCGCGCTGAACGACGGCACCAAGCAAGAACTCATCGAGAACTTCATCAGCTCCGTCGGAGGTGCGCGATGAGCGAAGCACGCATCGAGGCATACGCACGCGCGCTTGCCGACATCGCAGCGGCCGAGGGCAACCTCGACGCCGTCGAGAAAGAGCTCTACGTCGTCGCTCGCGCGATCGAGTCGAACGAGTCGCTGCGCGCGACTCTCACCGACGAGTCGATTCCCGCGTCGCGCCGTCAGGCCGTCGTCGAGGC
>CAZKVD010000162.1:0-2977 GCA_964556145.1 uncultured Bifidobacterium sp.
GTGTTCACAGTCGGCGTGTACCGATGCCGTGATAACTGCTCGTGGCAAGTGGGTGATCGTCTTCGACGCTTGATCCATCGCGCCATACGGTGATGCGCAGATCGGGCACTGCTCCGGCGGGCTCCATGCGCAACCATGCGAGTGGTGCACGACGTGTTTCTGCGTGGCGACGCAGTGCGGCGCGAAAACGATCCTTGGTGTCCTGGCTGAAGTACTGCCACACGATGGAGTGAAAGACGACGGTCGGTTCATCGGCGAGCTCGCCGAGTTGTTCATCGATCCAGTCGGCGGCATCTGCTTCCGTGGGTGGGCTGTACGCAGGATCGGTAGTTGCGATGTCGAGTGCAGCATGCAGACGATCGAAGCGTTGCAGCTGGTCAGGCCAGACGAACGAGAGAAGAGTGAGTCGCCGTTCCGGGTCGCGCGCATCGAGCGGTGCGATGTCGCAGCCCGCACGCGTCGCTACGGTCGGGCAGCCCGAAATGTCGATGGTGGGCTCGGCCCACGCATCGGCTTCGAAGCGAACCTTCGAGGCCGCGTCTCCGTGGGTGTGTCCCGCGTTGTCGAACCAGAACCTGTCGAAGAGAAGATTGAGCCCGCTTGACGAGCCGACTTCACGGAAGTGAATCGCATGAACGCCTTGGCTGCGGCCGAAGTGGGCGAGTCCCGCGACGAGCATCGTGGTGCGGCCGACTTCGTTCGTTTGCACGGTGCGATGCAGGCCGTCGACGATGGCATCGCGGTTCGATTCGAGTGTTGTGAGAAAGTCTTCGACGAGCGTTGGCCCGGGTGTGCCGCCGGTGCTGGGGTAGTGCGCGGCGAGCTTCGGAGCGCGACCGGCAAGCACCTCGCGGTGAGCGGCACCGATGATGCGCAACGGAACTGCATCGCGCCCCGGTCGCAGATCGAGATCTTTGGTCAGTTCGTGAACGATCCCGCCCGCAGCAAGGTTGTCGGCGAGTGCGATGAGAATCGTTCCATGTATGTGCGAGCCAAGAGCAGCACACGCACGGGACTGCACCTGCATTGCTTCGTGCAGGCTCGGTTCGGGCTTGGCCATGAGTCGTTCCCCCGATCCGCAACGTAGTTCAAATGATCGGCGAATCAGGCGGTGCGTCGTGTCAAAATCGGGGGGTGAACATCCTTCCCGAACTGAGCGAGCGTGGCCTCGTACACGACACAACCGCGGCTGACCAGCTCGGTGCGCGCCTCGCGGATCATTCGGTGGGTGTCTACGTGGGTTTCGATCCCACGGCCGACTCGCTGCACGTCGGCCACCTGCTGGGTCAGCTGATGCTTCGCCGAATGCAGCTGGCCGGTCATCGTCCGTTCCCGTTGGCCGGCGGCGCAACGGGCATGGTGGGCGACCCATCGGGCCGTAGCGAAGAGCGCAATCTCCTCGACGCCGAAACGCTCGCACACAACGTGTCACGCATCGAGTCACAACTGCAGCGGCTGCTCGACTTTTCTCCCGGCAAGTACCAGGCGACACTCGTCAACAACGCCGACTGGACCGCGGGTATCTCCGCACTCGAGTTCCTCCGCGACGTCGGCAAGCACATCACGATCAATCAGATGCTCGCCAAGGACTCGGTGAAGTCGCGACTCAATTCCGAGAACGGTCTGTCGTACACCGAGTTCAGCTACATGCTTCTCCAGGCCAACGACTTCCGCCACCTGGCCGCTGCCCACGATGTCGAACTGCAAATGGGTGGAAGCGACCAGTGGGGCAACATCACGGCCGGTATCGACCTCATCCGCAAAACCCTTGGTCGCGCGGCGCACGGCCTCACGTGGCCACTCGTGACGAAGAGCGACGGAACCAAGTTCGGCAAGACTGCCGACGGTGCCGTGTGGCTCGACCCTGCCCGTACAAGCCCGTATCAGTTCCGCCAGTTCTGGGTACAGCAGGCCGATGCCGATGTCGCCCGCTACTTCCCGCAGTTCTCGTTGAGGCCAATCGCTGAGTGCCGCGAGATTCTCGCCGCACACGCAGCCAAGCCCGAGGCCCGCGAGGCACAGCGTCTCTTGGCCCATGAGATCACGGCAATGGTGCATGGCGACGACGCCGCACGCACGGCCGACGAAGTGGCGATGATTCTCTTCGGTGGCGATCCCACACAGGCCAGCGCCGCGGGTTTTGCCGCCATTGCAAGCGAGGTGCCGTCATCGCGGCTTGCATCGCTTCCCGATGAAATGGCCCAACTGCTCGTGGATACCAAGATCTGCGCGTCGAAATCGGAGGCCCGTCGCACGGTCGAACAGGGCGGGGTCCGTATCAACGGTGCGCAGGTCGGGCTCGATGTTCGTCCGGCCGAGATCGACGCACTACACGGGCGTTATTTGCTGGTTCGTCGCGGGAAGACGACCTACCACCTCATCGACCGCGCCTAGGCGCGAAATTTTTCCGTTGCAGGTTGGCAACTTTCTCGGGCGCGGATATCTTCACGGAGCCTTTCGGAGGATCCGCCTCCGAATGAAAACTCCGCCGGCGCAGGTTGACGTTTCGTCAAGGTGCCCGATAGAGTTGCAACTCGCCCCCAAAAGCCGGCTGCACAGCAGTCGGAACTCTGGAGGAACCGGCACGGCCACCCACGGGTGAGTGCCCATATTGCTCCTTGAAAACGGAAGAGAAGACTGAACGCCAGTGCGGGCAGAGATACAGGCGAAAGCTTGACTCTGCTTGTCAATTCTGGTCAGTAGCCATACTGACCAATCAGTAATACCTCTGGCCGGGTCCCAACCTGGTCGGAAAAATTCAAGCCAAGGTCATGACAACACACAGAACACGATTCCGTTCGTTGTCGTGAACTTTCCAATCGTTTCGGTCCGAGCAATCGGGTCGACATGATTTTGACGGAGAGTTTGATCCTGGCTCAGGACGAACGCTGGCGGCGTGCTTAACACATGCAAGTCGAACGGGATCCATGGTGTAGCAATACACCGGAAGATCTAGTGGCGAACGGGTGAGGAACAC
>CAZKVD010000163.1:0-2964 GCA_964556145.1 uncultured Bifidobacterium sp.
TCCCCGCCATCAACGTGAACGACAGCGTCACCAAGTCGAAGTTCGACAACCTCTACGGATGTCGTCACTCGTTGATCGACGCAATCAACCGTGCGACCGACGTGATGATTGCCGGCAAGCTTGCAGTCGTCTGCGGGTACGGCGACGTCGGCAAGGGTTGTGCGCAGAGCCTCCGCGGCCAGGGTGCACGCGTCATCGTCACCGAGATCGACCCCATCAACGCACTTCAGGCTGCGATGGAGGGTTACCAGGTCGACACTCTCGAATCGACCGTTGGTAGCGCCGACATCTTCGTGACTGCAACCGGCAACGAGGCCATCATCACCGTCGACCACATGGCGAAGATGAAGCACAACGCGATCGTGTGCAACATCGGCCACTTCGACAACGAAATCGACATGCTGGGCCTTGCGCGCAGTGGTGCAACCCGCGACGAACTGAAGCCCGGTACCGACCTGTGGACCTTCGACGACGGTCACGCGGTCATCGTGCTCGCCGAAGGTCGTCTCGTGAACCTGGGTTGCGCAACTGGACACCCCAGCTTCGTGATGAGCTGTTCGTTCTCGAACCAGGTCATCGCCCAGATCGAATTGTTCAACAACACGAGCAAGTACCCGACGGGTGTGTACGTGTTGCCCAAGCACCTCGACGAAAAGGTTGCCTCGGCCCACCTCGACGCACTTGGTGTGAAGATGACGAAGCTCACCGACGAGCAGGCCGACTACCTGGGACTCAATCCGACGGGCCCGTTCAAGCCCGAGCACTACCGCTACTAGAGCGGTTCAGCCCTCCAGCGCTTCCCCCGTCGCTTGCTCGGCGAGCGACGGGGACATGCGTAGCGCAGCGATTGCGACCTGGACCATCGGTCCGATACCAAAGGCAAAAACGAAGGTGCCGATACCGATGTGGCCACCAAGGGCGATGCCGGTCACCATCACCGCAATCTCAACGAGCGTGCGGGCGACGCGGATGCTGATGCCGAATCGGGCGTTCAAGCCGATCATCAAGCCGTCGCGAGGGCCCGAGCCCAGTTCGGCGCCGATGTACAGGCCCGAACCAAAGGCAATGAACAACATCCCCGCCACCAAGTAGGCAATTCGCGCAGCGATGGCGCGGCTGTCCGGGAGAACATCCTCCATGAGGTTCTCGACGAGGCCGATCTGAACCGCGTTCATGATCGTGCCGATACCGGGTTTTATGCGCAGCGGGATCCAGAGAAGCAACAACACGACACCGACGACGATGATGACGCTGCCGAGTTGCAGGTCGGTGATCTTCGAAATGCCCGTGTGGAACACGTCCCACGGTGGAACGCCGAGGTCGCTGTGGACGAAGCAGGCGATGCCCGCGCCGAAGCAGAAGAGTCCGGCCGAGCAGCGAAGAAGTCGCTCGATGAAGCGCTCGCGCAATGGTCGGGGACTGGCTGCACCGTGCACGGATCCGACCGTAGCCGCCACCACGGTCGTGGCTTTGCGTATTTGCGCACACATGAGGACATGCAGGACTCCTCGATACGGGCAGCAGCGGTCTTCGCGGGGGACATTCACGAAATGATCGTTGCGCTGAAGTACCACAATGCTCGGCGACTCGCGCCTCGTCTCGGCACCCTCTTGGCTGATCGAATCTCTGAATCCTCGACTGTCGCCTTCGACGTCGTGACGTGGGCACCAACCTCGACGGCGCATCGTCGAAGTCGCGGGTTCGACCAGGCGGAGCTGATTGCGCGCGTGGTGGCACGACGGCTTGAAATTCCCGTGAAGCGGGTCTTGCGTCGTCGCGGATCGATGTCGCAAACCGGCCGCTCGCGTAGCGAGAGGCTCGGCGGCCCCGTATTCCGCGCTCATCGGTCGGTGCGTGGTGCCAGGGTTCTCGTCATCGATGATGTGACGACAACGGGCGCAACATTGCGTGCCGCACGGCGTGCATTGCGCTCGGAAGGTGCCGTTTTGGTGGATTGCTGGGCGGTCGCGGCGACCCCCGCCCGATAGCATCAGCACCTGCATGGGCATCCTCGATCGAGTCCTCAGAGCCGGCGAAGGCAAGAAAGTCAAGGCTCTCGAGGGCCTCCTTCCCGACATCAACGCCCTCGAGTCGTCAATCACGGCACTGTCCGATGATGCGCTGCGCGGGAAGACCGACGAGTTCCGGTCGCGTCTCGAGCGCGGTGAGTCGCTCGACGACCTGCTCGTCGAGGCCTTCGCCGTCACCCGCGAGGCTGCCCGCCGTGTTCTCGGCCAGCGTCACTACGACGTTCAGTTGATGGGTGGTGCCGCCCTGCACTTTGGCTGGGTTGCGGAAATGAAGACCGGCGAAGGCAAGACCCTTGTGTCGACGTTGCCCGCCTACCTGAACGGCCTCGCCGGCAAGGGCGTGCATGTCGTCACGGTCAACGACTACCTCGCGCGACGTGACTCGGAATGGATGGGCCGTCTGCATCGTTGGCTCGGCCTCAACGTCGGCCTCGTCATCCCCGGTCACCGCGAGCGTCCGGCCCAGAAGCGCGAGGACTACCTCTGCGACATCACCTACGGAACCAACAACGAGTTCGGTTTCGACTACCTCCGCGACAACATGGCGGGCTCGCTCGACGAAAAAGTTCAGCGCGGCCACAACTTTGCGATCGTCGACGAAGTCGACTCGATTCTCATCGACGAGGCCCGCACACCATTGATCATCTCCGGTCGTCTCGCCGACGCCGCCAAGTTGTACTACCGCTTTGCTTCGATCGCGCGTTCGTTGGTTCGTGACGTCGACTACGAAGTCGAAGAGGACAAGCGCATCGTTGTGCCGCTCGAAGCCGGAATCGAAAAGGTCGAACAGCAACTGGGCATCCCGAACCTCTACGACGGTGTCCAACAGAACCTGGTCCACCAGTTGCAGGTTGCACTGAAGGCCAAAGAGCTCTACAAGCGCGACAAGGACTACATCGTTCAGTCGGGCGAAGTGAAGATCGTCGACGAGTTC
>CAZKVD010000164.1:0-2963 GCA_964556145.1 uncultured Bifidobacterium sp.
ATTGGTCGCGAGGCGCGACGGCTCGATGCCGTTGCGCCTCGTGCCGTTTACGACCCCGAACAGGCGGCTGAGTTCGTGGCAGAGATGCTGCCCGACTCGACACAGGCGCGGCTCACGCCGGACGAGTTGGGCGCGATGTTGAACCTGCACATGCGTTGGCTGCACGCCAAGGGAATGCAGCCCGACCGCGCGGTCGACAGGCGTCAGGACATCGAAGAACTGTTGTTGATCACCGAAGACCAGTTGTCGGCGTACCTGCTGTCAGAGGCCGAAAAATCGGGTGTCGAATTGCTCGACGATGTCGACGTGGTGCACGTCGTGCGTGCGCACCTTGCCTATTTCGACGCAATCGGTGCGGTGGGCCCGACGGCTTCGTCGACCGACCTCTGACCGGGACGATTCGACTTCCACACCGGTTGGTAGCGCTGCAACGCGGGGTGCGCGTAGGGATCGTGCTCCAGCTTGTCGCGCCAGCGCGCGCCGAGCTCGGCGACATCGGCCGGTTTCATGATCGGCTCGCGGGTCTTTGACTCGAAGTGGTGACACGAGGCGAGCGGCGTCCAAATGGTGCGCTTGCCGGCCATACGCAGTTTCAGTGCGTAGTCGATGTCGTTGTAGTTGCCGGGAAACTTGGTGCACAGTCCGCCGACCTCGTTGAAGAGCGCACGCGGTGTCAGCGCGCAAGCGGCGATCACCGACGACACCTCGCGCGCGACGCACAGCATGTTCGAAGCTCCGGCTGCGTCGGCAGCTTGGCCGCGGTAGTAGTCGTACGGAACGGGGTTGAAGAAGTGTCCCGCGCTTTGGATGGTGCCGTCTTCGTACAGCAACATCGGCCCGACCAGGCCGACTCCCTGATCCTCGAAGTACGACAGCATCGTTTCGACGATGTCGGGTGAAATGATCTCGGTGTCATCGTTCAGCAGCAGCAGGTAATCAGCGTCGGTGTTGACCGCAGCCAGATTCACTTTCTCCGCGAAGTTGAAAGGTCGGTCGTAATCGATGCAGGTCAATGCACTGCCACCCGCGGCTTCGATTTCGCTCAGTGCGTCGGTGGGAGTGTCGTGGTCGACGACCGCGATGTAGTCGAGATACGGGTAGGTGCTCTTGTTGCGCACGGCGGCGATTGCGCCCGCGGCGAGAACCCGTTCCGAACCCCACACTTCGGCGCGTGTTCCACGCGTCGGAACGATGACCGCGATGCGTGGTTCTGTGGTGCGGCTGCGGCGAACGTGCACCGCACGCGTGTCGGTGTTGACGTACGTGGCATCGATGCCGGTGCGATTGCAGTGCGCCGACACCGCGGCAGGATCAGCCGCGGGCACGCTGTGCTCCCACGATGCCGAGTACAGAAACTCGGCGATTCGACCCGGGTTTTTCGCGTGTTCGGACAATCGCAGCGCACGGTCGTGTGTTCCGAGTGCAACGAGAGCCTCGACTCCGCCCGCGGCGGCGACAACGGAGCGCGAGGCAAACAACACGTCTCCGACGTAGTTGTGTCCGCGCAGGCGTTCGGGCGACCAGCCCGGTCTCAACACTTGGAACGGCTCTTCGTAGCGGTCGTCGGTGGAATGCAATGAGTCGCCGTAGACGAAGTCGGCGCCGGTTACCGCGGCGAAGCGACGCACCGCGCGCCGCATTCCGGGGCGCAACGTCGCGTGGTCGGGAACGAACCCCACGAGGTCACCCGTACGCACCACTTTCATGTCGCCACCCGCTTGATGCGTGACCTGACGGCAATGGGAAGGTGGCGATAGAAGAACCGAAAGGGTCGGACCCACCACTTGTGCACCCAGACCTTGCGTTCCTCGGCCGACCGATAGGTGGGAAATTCGTAGGGCCCATCGGGAATGCCGTTTTCGGCGCGGTAGCGAACGACGTTGGACTTCGCACGCTCGCCAATCTGAGCGTCGATTGCGGCAAGTTCGTCAAGTCGCGCATCGACTTCGCTGCGCCGCAGACCCATGCGCGCGAGCCTACTGCCGCTACTCTTGGGCACATGGAGCGCCCCGGACGGTTCGAACACACCCGGTACCTCGGAGACAAGCGGACGCAGCTCGTCTACGACCTCGACGAATGGACCGACGAATCGGTCATCGACGACATTGTCACGAACGAAGTTGGTTTGTGCTTCGGGCCCGACACGCTGGCCGAGGCGCGCAACCGTGGCTACACGTTGGCCACCCCCGGCGCTTCACGGCGCCACCGCAAGCCACGCGCCTGACCATGGCTGGCAGGGAAGAGGCTCTCGTCTCGACAATGGCGAGCAACGACTCGTTCCTGTCCGGCGGATTGCGTCTTGCCAGTTACTACGCCCGACCGAACGGTGTCCTCGGCACGCTGCGCGGGCTGATTCTTTGTCACGGCTTTCCCATCGGCCCGCTCGATGCGCGCCAGTCGGCCGGCACGTTTCCGCAGTTGATCGACCGCATCGCAAACGAGGTCGGCTATGCCGCCCTCACGTTCACGTTTCGCGGTTGCGGAGCAAGCGAGGGCGACTTTTCACTTCAGGGATGGGTCGACGACCTGCGCGCCGCGGTCGACCACCTCGTTGAAGTCGGCAACGTCGATGGCGTGTGGCTGGTGGGTACGAACACCGGTGCGTCGATTGCGTTGTGCGTCGCTGCTGACGACCCGCGCGTGGTCGGCTGTGCATCGCTCAGCGGACGTGCCGATTTCGATGACTGGGCCGAGCAGCCACGCCGTTTTCTGGAACACGCGCGCGAAATCGGGGCGATTCGGCGTGCGGGATTTCCTCCGAACTTCGACGAATGGACGCGCGAGCTTCGCCGCTTCCGCCCCATCGATGCCGCCCGACGTTTTGCTCCGCGTCCGTTGCTCGTTCTCCACGGCGACGATGACGAAAGCGTTCCCGCCGCCGATGCGCGTGTACTTGCCCAGGCTCATGGCAAGGCCGAACTTCGCGTGATCCCCGGAGCGGGACATCGCCTGCGTCACGACCC
>CAZKVD010000165.1:0-253 GCA_964556145.1 uncultured Bifidobacterium sp.
AACGGCAAGGGCGTCCTGTTCTGGATGACCATGATTGCGACATTCTCGATTCTGATCCTCGCGGCCAACACTGCCTACGCGGACTTCCCCCGCCTTGCGTCACTCGTGGCCCGCGACGGATTTCTCCCCCGACAGTTCTTCAATCGCGGGGCACGATTGGTGTTTTCGAACGGCGTTCTTTTCCTTGCCGTGGTTGCCGGGGCCTTGATCGTCGTCTTCACCTCCCCCACCGCCCCAGCGTCAGCCTCGGCGT
>CAZKVD010000165.1:263-2230 GCA_964556145.1 uncultured Bifidobacterium sp.
TATTTCGAAGCTGATCCCCTTGTACGCATTCGGTGTCTTCACCGGATTCACCCTTAGTCAGTCGGGAATGGTCCGTCATCATCTGCGCGACCGCGAACCAAGATGGCGAACAAGCCTTGTCATCAATGCAATCGGAGCTGCAACGACGGGCCTCGTTGCCCTGATCGTGGTCGTATCGAAGTTCACCGAGGGAGCCTGGATTCCGGCGATCCTCATTCCCTTCATGGTCATTGGTTTTCGCCAGATCGCAAGGCATTACGCGCGTGGCCGCAAGGCCGTCAGCGTCGAACCGGGATACTGGCCACGGCGCGAGACACACACGATGGTCGTCCTCGTGGGTGGAATCAACAAGGGCGTTCTGCACGGCATCCAGTACGCAAGGTCGCTGAACCCCGATCGCATCCTGGCCGTCACCGTTGCCAGCGACGACGAAGATCGACGGCGCATCGAACAACAGTGGGCCGACTACAAGGTACCCATCGACCTGCACACCATCTACTCGCCGTTCCGCGAACTCTCGGCGCCCGTGCTGCGATTCCTCGACGATCTCGACGAACGCCACGCCGATGACATCATCACTGTCGTCATCCCCGAGTTCGTCACGTCATGGCGCACCCAGTGGCTGCACAACGGCAGCGCTTTCGCCCTGAAGGCCCGCCTGTTGCAGCGCCCGCACACGGCGGTGGTCTCGGTTCCTCTCCACATGGGACACGACGACATTGACCAAGACGAACTCGAACAAGTCGGGAAGGACTGAACAATCATGCATGCGATCATCGTCGGGTGCGGGCGTGTCGGGTCGACCGTCGCGCGCGAACTCGATGCAAACGGTCACGAAGTCGTCGTGATCGACCGAAAATCATCCGCATTCCGTCGTCTGGGCGAATCGTTCGGAGGTCGAACCATCACCGGCGTCGGTTTCGATCGAGACGTTCTCCAATCGGCAGGAATCACTCCGAAAAGCGCCGTGATGGCGGTGACGAACGGCGACAACTCGAACATCTTGATCACTCGTGTTGCACGGGAGTTGTTCGGTGTTGACAAGGTCGTCGCCCGGATCTACGACCCGAAACGTGCGGCGATCTACGAACGCCTCGGCATTTCCACAGTTGCCACCGTCGCCTGGGCAAGCGCACGCGTCCTGCAATTGGTTCTTCCCGCCCACGGCGCGGTCGATTGGACGGACCCCACTTCATCGATGACTCTTGTCGAGCGCAAGGTTCCCGCGTCGGCTGCCGGTCGGTCGGTCGAGGAACTGAATGCAAACGGCGCACGCGTCGTTCTGCTCACACGAATGGGCGTTGCCCGTCACCCCGAGGCGCGCGACCTCGTGCAGGACAACGACACCGTCCACGTCCTCGGCACGACCAACCAAATCGAGGCGCTCGATCACGCCCTTTCGTCAACGGGAGGCCACCCATGAAAATCGTCATCGCAGGTGCAGGAAGTGTCGGCCGTTACATGGCCGAACAGCTCCATTCATCAGGACACGCGGTTCGCATCATCGACAACGACGCCGAGGCCGTCGCTCGCGCCCGCACACTCGACCCCGGCATCGAGGTCATCAATGGCGATGGCTGCGAAATCGACACACTCGCCCGTGCGGGATGCCGCGACGCCGACGTCATGGCTGCGGTCACCGGCGATGACGAGGACAACCTCGTCATTTCGTTGCTCGCCAAGCAAGAGTTCGGCGTGCCGCGGGTTGTTGGCCGCGTCAACAACCCGAAGAACGAGTGGATGTTCACCGACATGTGGGGCGTCGACGTTTCGGTGTCGACACCGCATCTGCTCACCGGCCTCGTCGAGGAAGTGGTCAGCGTCGGATCGTTCGTGCGGCTCTTGTCGCTCGAGCACGGGCGCGCCCGAATCGCCGAAGTCACCCTCGCACCCTCTTCGCCGGCCATCGGCTGCACCCTCACGAGTCTTGGTTTCCCGCGCGAGTCGACCGTCGTCGCAGTGCTGCG
>CAZKVD010000165.1:2240-2851 GCA_964556145.1 uncultured Bifidobacterium sp.
CATGCTTCTAGTCGAGCGTCTGCCTCTCCCCATCCAGTCTCAACTTCCCCCGCGAATCCACCGTCGTCGCGGTGTTGCGAGACGGCCACGTCATCGTTCCCCGTGGCGACACCGTTGTGCTCGCGGGCGACGAGGTGATGATGCTGACACTCTCCGAAGCCGAATCGGATGTTCGACGAATCCTCATCGGCTCCGAGCCAACGGCCTAGAGCGCCATGGGATTCCTCCGCCTCCGGCGACCCGATGCACAGTCCCCGAGCGAAGCACCCGTCGGCCCCCCACCAACGCAGGTCGCCTACCTGAGGGAGCGCGAACCCGTCACGATCGTGGGCCAGGTGCTCGGCATTCGAATTCGACCATCTGAGGAGTTGCCAACACTTGTGGTTCGCCTGGGTGATGACTCGGGTTCGGTGACTCTCGTGTGGACCGGTCGACGTTCGGTCGGGGGCGTGACTCTCGGTCGACGACTGCGCGTCGAAGGCACACCCGTCCGTTCCCCCGACGGTGTCTGCATCTACAACCCCGTGTACAGCCTGTTGTCCTGACACGGGCATCTGCACACATGGGGGTATGACACTCACAGCCCCGGCCCACGAGGCCACCCTTGCCAT
>CAZKVD010000166.1:0-2726 GCA_964556145.1 uncultured Bifidobacterium sp.
AACGGCGCCGCCCATCTCGTCGATGCGCTCGATGTACTGCCATGCAAGCGCTTCGACTTCGTCGGTGAGTTTCTCGACGAAGTATGAACCGGCCAGCGGGTCGGGCGTGTCGGCGACTCCGCTTTCGTAACCGATGATCTGTTGCGTGCGCAATGCGATGCGTGCGGCTTCCTCGGTGGGAAGGCTGATGGCTTCGTCGTAGCCGTTGGTGTGCAGGCTCTGCGTTCCACCGAGCACAGCGGCCATCGACTGAATGGCGACGCGCACAACGTTGTTCAGCGGCTGCTGTGCGGTCAAGGTGCTGCCACCGGTCTGGGTGTGGAAGCGCAGCAACTTGCTGGATTCCTTCTTCGCACCGAAGCGGTCGGTCATGATTCGGTACCACATGCGTCGCGCGGCACGGAACTTGGCGACTTCCTCGAAGAAGTTGTTGTGACCGTTCCAGAAAAAGCTGAGACGCGGTGCGAAATCGTCGACGTTCATCCCGGCATCGACCGCGGCCTGCACGTACGCGATGGCGTTGGCGATCGTGAATGCGATTTCCTGCACCGCGGTGCTGCCGGCTTCGCGGATGTGGTAGCCCGAGATCGAGATCGTGTTCCACTTGGGAACGTGCTTCGAGCAGTACTCGAAGATGTCGGTGATGACACGCATCGACGGACGCGGCGGATAAATGTACGTGCCGCGGGCGATGTACTCCTTCAGCAGGTCGTTCTGGATGGTTCCGCTGATGGCGCTGGCGGGAACGCCCTGTTCCTCGGCAACCAACTCGTACATCAACAGCAGAATTGCGCCGGTCGAGTTGATGGTCATCGACGTCGACACCTTGTCGAGCGGCAGACCCGACAGCAGAATTCGCATGTCGGCCATCGAGTCGATTGCAACCCCCACCTTGCCCACTTCGCCCTCGGCGCGCGGATGGTCGGAGTCGTAGCCCATCTGCGTCGGAAGGTCGAAGGCACAGGACAAACCGGTCTGGCCGGCCTGCAACAGGAACTTGAAACGCTCGTTGGTCGACGCAGCGGTACCGAACCCCGCGTACTGGCGCATCGTCCACAACTTGCCGCGGTACATCGTGGGGTACACGCCGCGGGTGTACGGGGCCTTGCCGGGATCGCCCAGCTTGTCTGCGACGCTCCAGCCGGCCAGGTCGGCCTCGGTGTACAGCGGGGCGATCGGGATTCCCGAGTCGGTCTTCGGCCAGGTCGAGATGTCTGCGGTGGGGTCAGCCATAGACCCCAAATCGTAGGGTTCTCGGCGCGATGCGGTGCAGTCTGCGTCAAGATTCGCGCCGAGAAACGCATCCAGAACCATGGGCCCCGAGGCGTAGTGTTGGGCCCATGGCAGTCACAGATGCACCCGGCATTCCCACAATCGACGGAATCCCCCTGACACCCAAGCCGCTCGACTTCGTTTCAATTCCGAAGTTCGACAATTTCGAAGACGAACGCCGCCACCGCAAGGAGCGTCTCGCCGGTGCCCTGCGCATCTTCGGCAAGTTCGGCTTCTCAGAAGGCGTGGCCGGCCACATCACGGTTCGCGACCCCGAGTTCACCGACCACTTTTGGGTCAATCCCTTTGCCATGTCATTTCGCCAGATCAGCGTCAGCGACTTGATTCTCGTCAACCACGACGGCGATGTCGTGTACGGATCGCGCCCCGTCAACCGCGCGGCCTTCGTGCTGCATGCGGCCGTTCACAAGGCACGCCCCGACATCAACGCAGCCGCCCACGCACACTCGGTGTACGGCAAGTCGTGGTCGTCGCTCGGCCGCCTTCTCGATCCCATCACGCAGGATTCGTGCGCGTTCTACAACGACCACGTCCTCATCGACGACGTCGGTGGCAAAGTGGTGTTCGAAATCGAAGACGGCATCCGTTTCGCGGATTGCTTCGGGAATTACAAGGCAGCGATCCACCAGAACCACGGCCTCTTCACCACGGGCGACACCGTCGACGCAGCCGCGTACGCATTCATCACGATGGAGCGCACCTGCCAGGCACAGTTGATGGCCGAGGCCGCCGGCAAGCCCAAGCTGATCCCCCACGAGTGGGCCGAGTACACCCGCAACAACACCGCACACCAGGCGGCGATGTGGCTGAATTTCCAGCCACTGTGGGATGACATCGTTCAATCCGACCCCGACCTCTTCAACTAAGAGGGTTCTCGGTGTGAATTGACTCGGTTTTTGCAACACGACACACCGAGAAGTCGAACATTCGAGCCGGAGATTCTCTTTCTCGTTTCCGCGTTCGCGCTGAACTCGGGAAACGCCATTGCCAAGGCACAGTTCGACGTTGCAAATCCTGCCGCTCTCGCATGGTTGCGGATGTTCGGGGCCATGGTGGTGGCAGTCGCAATCGCCGGACCACGGAAGTTGCGCGCACACACGTGGACTCGCGAATCGCTGCGCTCGGCGGCGATTTTCGGTCTGTCCACAGGCCTGACCAGC
Organism: uncultured Bifidobacterium sp.; assembly: GCA_964556145.1. Lineage (GTDB taxonomy): Bacteria > Actinomycetota > Acidimicrobiia > Acidimicrobiales > Ilumatobacteraceae > F1-20-MAGs119. The sequence goes on from CAZKVD010000166.1 coordinate 2,454, forward strand.
ACGTTCTTCTACCTCGCCATCGATCGCCTGCCCTTGGGCAAGGGAGTTGCGATCGAGTTCATCGGGCCGATCACCGTTGCGGCGGTTCTCACCCGCTCGCGGCGCAACGCGATGGCGCTCGTGTTTGCCGTGACAGGCGTTGCGATCCTGACCGGCGTCGAGTTGGGCGACGAGCCCCTAGGTGTGCTGTTCATTCTTCTCGCCGCAACTTCATGGGCGGTGCACATCGTGTCGGGGGCAAAGGTTGCACGGGCCCATTCAGGAATCGACGGC
>CAZKVD010000167.1:0-2709 GCA_964556145.1 uncultured Bifidobacterium sp.
ATGGGAGACATCTGGGGTTCCGAGTGGGAAGAGGTCGCCGACGTTGTGGTCGTCGGCAGCGGTGCGGCCGGCTTCGGCGCAGCGTTTGCGGCTGCACGCGCAGGCGCCAAGGTCATCGTTCTGGAAAAGGCTGCGTTCACGGGCGGAACCACGGGCAAGTCCGGCGGCGTCATGTGGGTATGCAACAACCCGGTGATGAAGGCGCAAGGTCGGGAAGACGATCGTGCAGCTGCACTTCGCTACCTCGCACGCACCGCGTATCCGACGCAGTACAACCCGCGTCACGACACACTCGGACTCCCGGACAACCGCTACAAGGTCATCGAAGCATTCTATGACCGCGGCAGCGAAGCACTGGAAGAAGCCGTCGCCGAAGGGATGATGGAACTCGAGGAAGTTCCGTACCCCGATTACTACGCACATCTCCCGGAAGACGAAGCACCTTGGGGTCGCTGCATTCAGGCGAAGTATCCGCCAAACCACCGCCCGGGTATCGACCCGACCGGTGGTCAGTTTCTCGTCGACCGACTTCAGGCGGGAGCGGAGAAACTCGGTGCGAAGACAATTCTGGAAGCCGAAGTCGTTCACCTCGTTCGCAACATGGCTGGTGAGGTGATCGGCGTCGAAGCGCGCATCGGACGCCGCACCGCGCTCATTGGTGCGCGCAAGGCAGTCATCTTCGGTTCGGGTGGTTTCCTTCACAACCCCGAGTACACGCGCGAGTTTCTCCGCGGGCCCGTTCTCGGTGGTGCAGCAGCCGAGGAAGCCACGGGGGATTTCCTGCGCATCGGCATCGAAGCCGGTGCTCAGCTGGGCAACCTCGCACATGCCTGGTGGGCGCAAGGCGTTCTCGACATGTTGGCGCGCAACCGTGTCACCAGTCGTGACGTGTACTCACCATTCGGTGACTCGATGATCCAGGTCAATCGCTACGGTCGCCGCACGGTGAATGAAAAGTCGCCCTACAACGAGCGCGGGCAGATTCACGCCGTATGGGATTCCGTTCGGGGCGAATATCCGAACCTGCTGATGTACATGCTCTTTGACGACGGTGTTCTCAACAGCCCCGAGGGCAGCAGATTCCGCTTTCCCATTCCTCCGGTCGGCGAAACCGCCGACTACATCGTGTCGGCGCCATCCTGGGAAGCTCTTGCCGGGAAGTTGCGTGAAAAACTGCGCGTCTTCGAACACATCACCGGTGGCGCAACGATCGACGATGACTGGGCAGAAAACGTTCGCGAGACCGTCGAGCGATGGAACACGATGTCGAAGAACGGAATCGACACCGACTTCCATCGCGGCGAATCACCGATCGAACAAACGTGGGCGGGCAACTCGCGTGACGGAATGCGCAATCCGACGATGCACCCGTTCACCGAATCGGGTCCGTACCACTGCGTGATTCTCGCACCGGTGGGACTCGACACGAAGGGTGGCCCGGTGACCGACGAACACGCACGAGTGCTCGACACGATGGGCGAACCGATCCCCGGCCTCTACGGCGCGGGGAATTGCGTCGCGTCCCCCGCGGGACAGGCGTATTGGGGTCCGGGGGGAACTGTTGGCATGGCGTTCATCTTCGGTTTCATCGCCGGCAAGCACGCAGCCACACAAGGCGTACGCCAACCCGACTGAACCGTCGATTCCACGCCAAGATGTAACCATGAACATTTTGGTGACAAACGACGACGGCATCGACTCGGTGGGACTGCACGTACTGGCCCGCGCGATGCGCGAACACGGCGACGTCACAATTCTCGCCCCTGACAGCGAGTACTCGGGTGCAAGCGCGGCCTTCGGTGCGATTCACATCATGCGTCCCGACATTCATCGCGTCAGCGTCGATGGCATCGACGAAGCGTGGGCGCTGACCGGGCCGCCCGCTTTGTGCGTGATGATGGCCCACCTCGGCATCCTCGACAAGAAGTTCGACCTCGTGGTGTCGGGTATCAATCCCGGCGCCAACGTCGGACGCAGCGTGTACCACTCGGGAACCATCGGCGCGACTCTCACCGGACGCAACTACGGCATCAGTGGAATTGCAGTCAGCCAGGCCGTTGCCGGCTTTGGAATCGAGGGCCAGGGCTGGGACGAAATGGTGAAGGGTCAAATCTGGGACACCGCCGCAACGGTGGCCTCGCACGTGGTCGGTGGCGTCATCGCAGCCCCGCATCATGAGCCCGTTGTCGTCAATGTGAACGTTCCGAACCTGCCCCTCGACGAGATCAAAGGCTGGCGCCGCACCCGTGTCGGTCACGAACTCCCCCGCGCCATGGCCTCGGCCCGCAAAGAACTGAAAGAGGGCCACACGAACTCGTACTCGATCAAGTTGGAGATCGGTGACGCTCTGCCCCTGCCGATCGACACCGACGGCGGGGCCGTCGAGGCGGGCGAAGTGTCGATCACCTTCCTCTCGCGGCTCACCCATCATGACCTCGACGGCGAGACGGGCGCGGAGCAGGCACTTGCCGCCTTGCTGACACGCTGAAACCCTTTGATCGCAACGGTTTCGTCACAAATCCACAACTTGTGAACGTGTGAAACGTACCGTCCCCACTGCAGGGACATCCTGCAGAAATGGGGTTGATACCTATGTATGTCATCGGACAACTGGTCCTCTTGTCAGCAGTCCTCACGGCGGCTCTTGCCGTGATCGACTCGGTCCTCGGACTCGTCAAGCTGAACGGCACCGTGAAGAACCTCCCGATC
>CAZKVD010000168.1:0-1322 GCA_964556145.1 uncultured Bifidobacterium sp.
GTGAGCCCGATGTACGTGAGGGGACCGTTCTCCCACTTCTTCTTCAACGTCATGCCGTTCTTGCCCGTGATGTCGACGTTGACGAGAGCACCTGTCATCGCGTCGAATCCCGTTGCATAGACGATGGCGTCGAATTCCTTCGATTCATCGCCGAAGTCGATACCCGTTTCGGTGATTGACTTGATGTGGTTCTTGCGAATGTCGACAAGGCGAACGTGGGGCAGATTGAACGTCTGGAAGTAGTTGGTGTCCATGCACGGACGCTTCGTTGAATAAGCGAAGTCGCGCGGGCTCAGCAGTTCGGCCACATCGGGGTCTTTCACCACTTCGCGAATCTTTGATCGCATGAACTCACAGACCACTTCGTTTGCCGCACGGTTGATACCGACATCGGTGAAGGTTCCGCCGATTGTCAACAACTCGCCGCGCTGCCACGACTTCTCGAGCATCTCGAACGCTTCTTCGCGAGGAATGGCGAGCGCCGAGACCGTCGCCATCGGCATCGGCACACCCGTTTGCGACATGCGTGCCTCGGCTTCGTAAGCCGTGCGGTCGGCTTTCAACCTGTCGACACGATCCTGTGGAGGCGGACCGTTGAATGCGGGCATCGAGAAGTTCGGTGTGCGCTGGAAAACGACCAGTTCCTTTGCTTGCTCCGCGATGATCGGAATCGACTGGATGGCCGACGAACCCGTGCCGATCACTGCAACTCGCTTGCCCGTGAAGTCGACACCCTCATGCGGCCATCTGCCGGTGACGTAGACATCACCCGCAAAGCGGTCGGTTCCCGGAATGTCAGGTTCCTTCGGCACCGAGAGACAACCCGTGGCCATCACGTAGTGACGGCAGGTGATGGTTTCACCCGTCGAGGTGTGGATGGTCCACTTCTTCGCGACGTCATCCCACACGGCTTTGTCGACGCGCACCTTGAAGTCGATGCCCGAGTACAGGTCGTGCTTATTCGCAACGAACTGCGCGTAACGGAGAATTTCGGGCTGGGCGGCGTGCTTTTCCGACCACTTCCACTGCTCGTGCAGTTCAGGGTCCCACGTGTAGGTGTAGTCGGTGGTTCCGATGTCGCAGCGCGCGCCGGGATAACGGTTCCAGTACCAGGTTCCACCCACATCGTCGCCGGCCTCGAGCACGCGAGACGAAAAGCCGTTCTCGCGCAGTTCGTGCAGCAGGTACATACCGGCAAAACCGGCTCCGACAACTACGACGTCGACGTCACTCTTGGCCATAGCCCAAGCCCCCTTGGCAGATTGGTCCAGCAACCTCCGACGCTAGTCGGGCGGGAGAACCGCCGTGTCAGTCACCACCAT
>CAZKVD010000168.1:1332-2632 GCA_964556145.1 uncultured Bifidobacterium sp.
CTCCGACCCCGCTGCTGCCCTGTCGGGCAGCAGCGTTTCGGGTCGGAGACCGAGTTGGTCAGATGCGGCGGGTCCGCCGGCGCGCCACGAGCAATGCCCCACCCAACACCAATGCCATTGCCATCAGAATCAGGCCGCGGAGGTCACTCGACCCAGTCGCCGGCAAAGTTTCAGAGGCGGTCTCGGTCGCGATACCTCCCGATGCAGTGTTGGCTCCGGTGACCCCCCCTGGGGTCGAGCCGACGACTCGCACCGCTGCCGTGCCCAGGGTGTCCGCCGTGCCCGCTGCCTCGGCCTTGGCAGTGAGATCAGCAGCAAAGTCTGCGATGCCCTCGCCTTCGGCCGGAATCGTGACGTTCGAAATCCAGTCGGCGAGCGAGAGTCCGGAGTCCGAGTCGTAGACACGCTCGTAGTCGGTGCTCGACAACGCATCCGGTGTCACGATCCAGTTGCCCTCGGGGATATTCGGAACCTCGTAGTTGCCTGAATCGTCGGTGGTGATGCTGTACGTCTTCGAGCCCGAGTTGCCCGCGCCGGGCTTCACCAAAATCTTGTAGCGCGCGAGAATCTTTTCCTTTGATCCACGCACACCGTCGCGGTTCGTATCGATCCACATCGTTCCACGCAGCTTGCGCACGACGGGACTCGAAACAATCTTCAGTTTCGCACCGGATGCCGTGGCCCCGGCCACTTCGTCGGCGGCAAAATCGGCAAGTCCTTCACCCTCGGCGGGTACGGTCGCAATCGATTCCCAGTCGGGTGACGTCATACCCGAATCGGTGTCGAACACGGCATCAACGTTCCCCTTGGGAAGTGCCGCAGGCCGGACGATCCACTTGCCCGCCGGAAGGTTCGTCACCTCGTAATTCCCCTGGTCGTCGGTGTATGCCGAGTAGGACTTCCCACTCTTGTTGCCGGGCCCTGGCACGACACTGACCTTGTACTTGGCGAAGACTTTTTCCTTGGCCCCCTTCTTCCCGTCACGATTCGTGTCGAGCCACACTGCTCCGCGCAGTTTTCGCGTCACCGGTGCTGAACCGAGCTTGTCCTTCGTTCCGGCAGATACAGCGGCAGGCGTCAGCGCCGCGGCAAAGTCAGCGATGGCCTCACCGGACTCGGGAACGGATGCGCCCGAGAGCCAGTCGGGTGCAGTGAGACCCGAGTCGGTGTCAAAGACACGCTCGTAGTCGGTCCCGGGCAAGTTCGCCGGGCGAACAATCCAATTGCCTGCGGGAAGATCGTTGATTTCGTAGTTTCCGGCGTCGTCAGTGGTCACCGTGTACGACTTGCCGCTGCTGTT
>CAZKVD010000169.1:0-2597 GCA_964556145.1 uncultured Bifidobacterium sp.
TCGAGCGCTTCGGTGCCCTTCACGTCGGAGATCAACGTTTCGACGCGGGTCAGCGGCGAACGGCGACGGATGGCGCGAACGCAATCGGCGACATGCGCCATTCCACCGTCGGCCAGATCGTCGCGGGCAACCATCGTGAGCACCGCGTGCATCAGGCCCATGAGCGCAACCGCCTCGGCGACACGGGCCGGCTCGTCGGTTTCGGGGTCGAGCGGCTTGCGCGTGTCGACCAGGCAGAAGCCGCACGCACGCGTGCAACGTTCGCCCAGCACCATGAACGTGGCGGTGCGGTCGGCCCAGCATTCCGACAGGTTCGGACAACCCGCTTCTTCACACACCGTGACCAGGCCGAGGTCGCGCACGACCTTCTTCGTTTCGAGCACCTCGGGTCCGTGGTGCACCTTCGGACGCAGCCAGTCGGGTTTGCGTTCTTCTATTGCAATGCCACCGGTGACACCGGCCTGTGCGAGACGTCCGGTGAGACGCACCTTTTCACCCGCACCCGCTCCGCGCGAGAACGGCGACAGGTCTTCGGGGCGGTGTACCCATGCAACGTCACGGCGGTCGACGGTGCCGTTCGAGAATCTGTCGGCGATACGGCGGGCGACCACGTCGGCCACCTCGCGCAACGACGCCGAGATCCCCTCTTCGCGCAGCGAGGTCACCGGGTGTTCGGCGATACCGCACGGCACGATGTGCTCGCGCATGTAGGTGAGGTCGGTTTCGACGTTCAGCGCAAAGCCATGCATCGTGCGACCACGTGTGAGACGCACACCAATTGCACAGATCTTGCGGGGACGACCGGCCTCGACGCCCAGCCACACACCCGGGTAGCCATCGAATCGCGATGCGTCGGGCACACCGAGTTCCGTCAAGGAATCGATGATCACCTGTTCGATGCCGTGCACGTACGCCGTGGTGTCGGCCGGACCGGCCTTGCCCCCGTGCTTGGGTGCAAGCGAAAGAATCGGATAACCCACCAACTGGCCCGGGCCGTGGTACGTGATGTCGCCACCGCGGTTGACCTTGACGAGTTCCGAGCCCACTGCTGCCGGATCACACTTCAGGTTTTTGTCGAGTTCCGCGCTCGGCCCGTACGTGAAGACATGCGGGTGTTCGAGCAGCAGCAGATACTGCCGATCGGAAGCGGAGAACAATGCCTCTTGCAGCGCGAACGCCTCGCGGTAGGGAACGCGTCCCAACCAGCGGACGTTCAACGGTGCAGTCATCGTGTGGCTTAGAGCTCGGCGATCCAGTCGCGGGTTTCGAGAATCGACTTGATCTTCGCAAGGAAGTTCGCTGCATACGCGCCGTCGAAGGCGCGATGGTCCCAGCTCATCGCAAGGTTGCCGACCGGATGGATGGCAATCGACTCACCACCGTCGGGCGTGTTGACGACAACGGGTTTGCGCACGATTGCATCGGTCGAGATGATGGCGACCTGCGGCTGGTTGATGACCGCCATCGTGAGCACCGAACCGGCCGAGCCGTTGTTCGACAGCGTGAAGGTGCCGCCCTGGATTTCGTCGGGTGTCAGCTTGCGGTTCTTGGCGCGCGTGCCGAGATCGCTGATCTCGCGTGCGAGTGCCCGCAGGCGCTTGGTTTCCGCATCGCGCACGACCGGAACCAACAAGCCCTGGTAGTCGAGGTCGACCGCGATACCAAGGTCGACGTAGTTGTGAACGACCAGCTCGTTGCCGTCGACGGATGCATTCATGTGCGGGAACTCGACGATTGCGTCGACGACCGCACGCGAGATGAACGGCAGATAGGTGAGGCTGAAGCCTTCGGACTTCTTGAATTCGTCCTTGACCTTGTTGCGAGCGCGGTCGACATTGGCGTAGTCGACCTCGACAACGCTGAACGTGTGCGGGCTGACCGACTTGGACATCACCATGTGTTCGCCGGTGAGCTTGCGGATCTTCGACAACTTGATGCGCTTTTCGCGACCATCCTCCGAGACCGCGCCACCCTCTTTCTTGGCAGGTGCAGGCTTGGCTGCGGCGGGAGCAGGAGCAGCCGCGGGCGCCGGAGCGGGCGCAGCAGCAGGAGCCGGCGCGGCTTGGGGAGCAGCAGGCTTTCCACCCTGTGCATCGATGACGGCGAGCACGTCTTCGCGAGTGATGCGTCCACCGGGGCCCGTGCCCTTGACCGATGCGGCATCGATGTTGTTCTCGGCGATGAGTCGTCGCACGACCGGCGACAACAGCGGTGCACCACCGGCGCTGGGTGCCGGAGCCGGTGCAGGCTTCGGTGCAGGCGCGGGCTCTGCGGCAGGTGCAGGTGCAGGTGCAGCGGCGGGGGCCGGAGCCGGCTCGGGTGCGGGAGCCGGCGCTGGGGCAGCAGCCGGAGCGGGTGCAGCAGCCGGGGCCGGAGCAGGTGCAGCTCCAGCATCGCCGACTACGGCAATCACGGCACCCACGGGAACCGTGTCGCCTTCGTTTGCCTTGATCTCGGTCAACACGCCGGCGACCGGTGACGGAACTTCGGTGTCGACCTTGTCGGTCGACACTTCGAAGAGCGGTTCGTCGGCCGCGACCGAGTCGCCGACCTTCTTGAACCACTTCGTGATGGTTCCCTCGGTGACGGTTTCACCG
>CAZKVD010000170.1:0-2595 GCA_964556145.1 uncultured Bifidobacterium sp.
GCGGTCGGTCGCGCGGGGAGCCAACCTCGTGATGACGACTTTCCCCTTGACGGGGCGCGCTGCGGTTCCGTCACTGCTCGACGACTGGGTTGGCGACACGGTGCCACCGGGCGTCTGTACCGACCAGTCGAGATTGTCGGTACGCACGAGCATGGTCGTCGATTGCACCTTGGTGTCGTCGCCACAGAACGGACAGGTTCCTTCGCGCGCCTCGAACGGCGTGAGGTCCATGTCGCCCGCTCCACCGGTCCAGATGTTCGGATCGTTCGCGGGGTCGTCACCTGCGAACGAGAACGACCATGTCTCCGCCTTCAGGTCGACATCGACGTAACGGTTGCGTCCCGGCCAGTTCGAGTCGTACACCATGATGCGCGCAATGTCGGGAGTCGGGTACTCGACTGCGTAGGGAAGAACTGCGTGACCACCCGACTCGACATAAACGCCGAGCGTGTACTCCAACTTGTCGGACGCGAACGACTTCTTCAGTTCGTCGACCTTGTCGGCAAGCGACGCCTTGGTCCACTTCGAAATGGCCGCCTGCACCTCGGGGACGAACTGCGTGGCGAATGCGCGCATGAGCGCACGGATCTCTTCTTCCTGCGACGGCAACTTGACCGTCTCGGGAAGTTCAGCCTTGTTGAAACGCGCGGATGCAAGCGCGACGAGTCCTTCGCAGTGTCCGGTTGCACGTGCTTGGTTGACCATGCGCGCCCACGCAGCAGCTTCGGCCGTCAGCGTGCACGGTTCGGCGATGCCGTCGACACACACTTCGGGTCCACCACCGAACATCGACACCAAGTCGGATGTGTCGAAATTGATGTCGGGGAACGTTGCCGACGGAAAGTTGGGGAATGCCCAACCGTTCAACTGCGGCTGCATGGCACTTGCAACTGCGCCGTCGGGAGCCGGAGCATCGCTTCCCGCGGATGCACCGCCGTCGCCACCCGAAGAAGAGCCCGCACCGCCGCCGCATGCGGCAAAGACGAGACTGCACGCAACAACACCCGCCATCAGGCGCTGGCGTAGCCGACTCGTCATGACTCAATTTTATGGCAGTTTGGGTGACTAATTCACGTCGCCCCCGCCGGTTTGTTTGGACCTTTGTTCGGCCTGAAACCCAACTGCTGTCAGGGTTTTGCCGTCGCGCCGGCCGCGATGCACGCACCCAGGGTCTTACCCCCGTCGAGGCCGAACCTGAAGTGGATCCCGCCGTACAGGCGCGAATCGCTCGCCTCGTCGGCCGCCGCACGGAACGACGCGAACGAACGTCCGGTCACGTTGAACTGCCGACGCGATTGTTCGGTCACTCCATAACCCGGATCATCGAAGGTCACGTCGCCGAAGTACGAGGTCAGCACGTCGGCAGCGGCACGAGAGGTGGCCGAGTGTCCTGATGGATACTCGGGAAACGCAGGCGTGACGAGATAGGGCGACCAATCGGGGTTCGAACGCTGGATGACCGTGACCGGCCTTTCGACCATCCACTTGTACTTCTCTCGCCACACCGCGATGAATGCGTCGGACGTCGTCATCATCGTGTGCGCAACGATGCGCAACGCTTCATCGAACGCGAGGTTCCGTTCGCTTGCCTGGGTCAGGGCAATGACGAGCCAGTGACCCGATGGCGTACCGGTGCGACCGCGACCGTCGTCCCAGAACCGCGCCATCGCCTTTTGGTCGTCGGTCAGTTGAGCCGCAACGTTGGCAACTTCGTCGGCGGACTCCTGGTACGGCGACGATGCATCGGCACCCCGGGGTGGAGCCGGCAACACACACTCGTTGGTCGAGTCGAAGTACGGCATCACGGTTCCCCAACCCGGATCGATCGGCGGTTGGAAATTCGGTGACGTCGGAACCCACTCCCCTGCTTCGTCTGCTTCCGGTGGCTTCATCTTCAAGGACTCGGCGAATCCGTCGCGATCGGCACGCGCAGTGATGATGCCAGCCACGTCGCGTGCGAAGGCATACGTCGAACGAAGTTGAGCAGCCGACAACATTGTCGCCATGTCGGAGACCAAACCATCGGTGACTTCGGCGAGAGTCACGTCGTCGGCAGGGATGGTGAACAACGCACGAGCAACGATTCCGCCGGCAACGACCGCGGCGATTGCGGGATGGACATCAATCGATGGTTCGGGCATCGCGTCGAGGTCGTTCAACGACGCGATCAGTGGATCCTGCGGTGCGGCGGCAGCGAACATGGCCAGCGCGACGTATGCGTAGCGTCGCGCCGCCTTGGTGGGCGCAACACGATCACGAGAAATGCGGAAGGTCAGTTCTTCGAGCAGCGGTGTCACCGCTGCAGCAGTCAGGGAGACTTCACCAACCGCCTCGCCCGCACCCGAGGTCTCGACATCGTCGTCGAGAAACCCCGCAACCGTGTCGGCAGGGGTTGCGTCCTGGGTGACGGCGCCCGTTGCCATCGCAACCGACGTATCTACGTTGTCGAATCGGGCACCCCGCAGAGAGCTGGCCGAAAACATTGCTCCGCGCACGGTGGCACCCGAGAAGTTTGCTTCGTCGGCGGTTGCGCGCACCAGGCGCGCACCGTCGAGGTTGGCGCCGGTCAGGTCGGCCCCGATCAGGATCGACTGG
>CAZKVD010000171.1:0-2548 GCA_964556145.1 uncultured Bifidobacterium sp.
GTAAGGGCTGTGTGAGAAATCCGAGTGCTGGATAGGGCGCGCCGGAACTAGCGAGTGCATCCACCAAGAGGCGAAGAATCACACCATCTTTCGCAGCGGGAGGGAGATTTGGCGGTTGGAGACCGTCGAAATGCGCGACGAGTGAAGTGACGTATCTTCCGTCGGCTACGCCGTGTCGCCGTCGGCTACGCCTTGTCGTTGACGGCTACGCCTTGGCACGGGTGCGACGCAACAGCGGGTCGGCAATTCGCAGGCCATTGTCGGCCAGTCGCATGACACGGCCGGCGGCGCCAGGTGTGCTCGAGTCGATGAGGTTTCCCATGACCGCCAGCGTGATGTCGGCGGCGGCCTGAGTACCCACGGCGATGCGCAGACCCGGGCGTAACAGCCACGGGTGTCCGATGATGAAACTGAACCGGCGACCGGTGCGCAGGAACGAGTCGAAACGTTCACCCACTTGTCGGTCGTATGAGGTCGATGCGGTGGCGGGATCGTCGAGGAAGCACTTCACGGCCAGAGATCCCGATTCGAGCGCGTAATCGATTCCTTCCCCGTTCATAGGGTTGACGAAACCTGCCGCATCCCCGATGGCGACCCATCCCGGACCGTGTCGGCGAACGCAGCTCATGGGCAGGCGCCAGGCGCGGGGCTTGTCGACGTAGTCGCCGAGTGACCACGAGTCACGAACGATTGCTGCGTACTGGTCGAGCAACGTGTTGAGGTTGAGTTTCTTGAAACCCTTCATGGTGCTGAGCGCACCAACGCCGATGTTGACCGTGCCGTCTCCGGCGGGGAACATCCAGCCGTAGCCGGGGATCGGCGTACCGTGCTCGTCTCTCAGACTCAAACAGGCTTCGAGATGGCGCTCGGCATGGCGGGGAGTCGGGGCGTAGGCACGAATCGCCAAACCGAAGGTTTCTTCGGGATCGCGAACGGCGCCGAGCATCTTGGCCGCCGCGCCCTGAGCGCCGGTCGCGAGGATCACCAACGTTGCACGCAGCACCTCGCCATTGACCGAGATTCCGACAACTTTTGCATCTTCGATGACCGGAAGTGCTTCGGCGTCGAATCGCACATCAGCCCCCGCAGCGATGGCCACGTCGAGAAGGTGATTGTCGAAGCGTTGTCGCGGCCACACCGCGCCGTGGTTGGGGAAACGATCGGTGGTCGGCCACGCAAGTTCACGTTGCTTCTTTCCCGCAATCATTCGCAGTCCATCGATGCGGTGAGCAACCGAGTGATCGATACCTAGTTCGTTCAGCGCCGCAATGGCGCGCGGGGTCAGTCCGTCTCCGCACACCTTGTCGCGGCCGTACGGTCCCTTTTCGCACAACACCACCCGAAGGCCGGCTCGCACGGCCGAAATCGCCGCGGCCGAGCCGCCGGGGCCACCTCCGATGATGGCGATGTCGAACTGCATGACGCGAGCCTTTCATGCCCGTTTTTGAATTGCCAAGGCTGGCCCGCGTCTCATCGTGTGCACTCGTCACATCCCGACGCACCGTGCCCCGATCAGTCGCCGGGGGTGATCGCTCGCACCGCCATTTGGGCCATTGTTAACGCTGTCCACATGAGATGTTGACAATGTCTACAATCGGGCCATGACCGCGCGTACCTTCAAGATCCGTCTGGCAGGCGTTACCTGCGCCATCGCCGGGGTTCTCGGCCTGTCGATTCCCCACGCCTCTGCCGACCAGGGCGAAGCCGACTCCGCAACGGCGGGTCTCGCGGCTCTGGTCTCGGCCGGGTCAACGCACTCGTGCGCCGTCGTGAGTGCGGCCGCATATTGCTGGGGTGCCGATGACTACGGCCAACTGGGTCGCAACGTTGGTTCGTTCGTTTCGTACACGCCGGTCGCCGTTCAGGGGCTTGCCTCGGGTGTCACCGGAATCAGCGCGGGTACGTACCTGACTTGTGCCGTGGTTTCCGCAGCGGCGCAGTGCTGGGGTCTGAACGATCGTGGTCAGGTCGGCGACGGCACAACGACGAATCGATCCGTACCGACTGCGGTTGCCGGATTGACGAGCGGCGTGACCGCGGTGTCGACCGCCGGAGAATCGGCGTGCGCAATTCAGGCCGGCGCGGTGAAGTGCTGGGGCCGCAACAACAAGGGCCAGCTGGGGCGAGGGAACAATACGTCGTCGTCGACGCCGGTCGCCGTGACGGACATGGCGTCCGACGTGACCGCGATCAGTGTGGGTGTCGGACACGCCTGTGCAGTCAAGAGCGGTGCGCTGTATTGCTGGGGCGACAACACGAACGGTCAGTTGGGTGACTCGTCAACGACGGCACGTACATCTCCGGTTCAGGTGACGGGGCTCACCGCAAACGTCACCGGTGTGTCGGCCGGAGCAAGCCATACGTGCGCCATCGTCTCGGGCGCTGCCAAGTGCTGGGGTCTGAATACCAGCGGACAGTTGGGCAACGGAACCGTGACCCAATCGACGTCGCCGGTTGCCGTCAACGGTCTGACGAGCGGGGTTCAGTCGATCGGTGCCGGGGCGGCGTTTTCGTGCGCCTTGGTGTCCGGCGGAGTGAAGTGCTGGGG
>CAZKVD010000172.1:0-2538 GCA_964556145.1 uncultured Bifidobacterium sp.
GCGTGCCTTGCGATTGCTCGCGAGAACGGAGGTGCCTGTGGGTTTCATTTGTTTTGCCTGCGGATTTCGCTGATCAGTGAATACCCAATGCCGCGATATCCACCGCGGCGCGCCGACAAATGTCGGCGAGTTCCGTCATCCGCTCGGCTGTCAGGCGGGTTGCGGGGCCCTGGATCCCGAGCGCGAAGTTCGTGCTCGACGACGTGGGAGAGATCACCGGCACTGCCACGCCGTTTGCGCCGTCGTAGCGTTCGCCTACGTTGATTGCATAGCCCCGCGTGCGCACGGCCTCGAGTTCGCGAACCAATTCCTGGCGGGTCGTGATGGTGTGAGGGGTGAAGCGCGACAGTTCGCCCAGTGACGCAGCGGCAATGTCGATGCCCGACGGGCTGAATGCGAGCAGCACCTTGCCCATGGCCGAGGCGTGCAGGAACAGTTCCTTGCCCGCAAGGTGGTCGACGCGCAGGGGTTGAGGCGAGTGTTCCTGCAGCACGACGAGCGCAGTCGTGCCGTGCAACGTTGCGAGGCTCACCGATTCGTCGGTCTGTCGGCACAAGGAGCGCAGGATCGGCACCGCACGCTCGAGGCCGGCCGACGAGAGGTATCCCTGGCCAAGGACGCCGGCGAAAGGTCCGAGGCGGTAGCGCTCGGTCGAGGAGTCCTGCTCGACGAGGTGCTCGCCGATCAGCGCGCGTAGCAATCGGTGGGTCGTACTGGGGGAGAGGCCGGTGGTCTTTGCGACGACGGCAAGCGGCAGGCCGTCGGCGGTCTGTGAGCCGTCGGGGTGCGGCTCGGCGAGGGCCCGAAGAATTGCCGCGGCCCGCGCCACCGATTGAACGCCCCCGGGCTCTGCTGCCATGGGCCCATGTTGGCAAACCAGACATGTTTTCGGTGCGAGGGGACAAAACTTGACTTGTATAGTCGTCTTTTGATGGAATGCTATTCCGAAGTACGGAATAGCCGTTTGACATCTTCGTCGGAGCCACCTTGATCTCTCTGTCCAACATCACCCTGTCGTTCGGGCAACGACCCGAGCCTGTTCTCGTCGACGTGTCGATTGATGTCGCCCAAGGCGAGTTCGTCTCAATCGTTGGGGCATCGGGCTGCGGAAAGTCGACCCTGCTCAACGTCATCGCCGATCTTGAATCGCCCCAGGCGGGCTCGGTGGACGTCGAGGGGGAGTGTGCATTGATGTTCCAGGACCCCGCACTGTTTCCGTGGCTCACCGCTCGGGACAACGTTGCTCTTGCGTTGCACGACAAAGGAATGCGCCGCGCTGACCAGCACAGCGAGGCAGATCGCTTGCTGCGCCTTGTCGGGCTGGCGGGCGAAGAAAGCAAGCGACCACATGAATTGTCGGGTGGCATGCGGCAACGCGTCGCGATCGCGCGCGCTCTGGCCCGAGGTTCACAAGTGTTGTTGATGGACGAGCCGTTCTCGGCTCTCGATGCAATCACGCGCGACGTGTTGCACGATGAACTTGTCACCCTCTGGAAGGAGCGCGGCCTCACAATCGTTTTCGTCACGCACAACGTTCGCGAGGCGGTCAGCCTCGGGCAGCGCGTTGTGTTGATGGCGGCCCGCCCGGGTCGAATCGTGCGCGTATGGACGATTGACGAGTCGTATCCGCGCGATCCTTCGGCTGATGCGATTCGGGATTTTGAACGCGACATCACGGCTGCGCTGAAAGACGAGGTCAGCGGTGTCCGTATCTAGAGTCGCATCCGTGCTCAAGCCGGCATTGTGCGGCTCGGCGGTCGTGCTCCTGCTCTGGCAGATCATCGTGTGGCTTCAGCTGAAGCCAACATCGGAGGTTCCGTCGCCGGCGATGGTGGCAGAGGCGTTGGGCGGCCTGTGGTCCGATGGGGTTCTGTTGCCATCGATGTGGAACAGCCTTCACCGCGGAGTGCTCGGCTTTTTCTTCTCGATCACCATCGCGACACCGCTCGGGCTGCTCGTGGCGATGGTGCCGTCCGTGCGCGCGTTTGTGCGTCCGGTCCTCAGTGCGCTGCAGCAGTTGCCGTCTGTGTCGTGGGTGCCGATTTCGATCGTCTTGTTCGGCACCACATCGACCACCGTTTACGCAATCATCCTTCTCGGCGCCGTGCCGTCGATTGCCAACTCCCTCGTCAGTGGCGTCGACTTGATTCCGCCGACACAGCTTCGTGCGGCGCGAATGTTGGGCTTGCGGGGGCCACGTGTTGTGCGTCGGGTGGTACTTCCCGCTGCGATGCCGGGTTATCTCACGGGGCTTGAACAGGGCTGGGCTTTCGCGTGGCGTTCGTTGATGGCTGCCGAGTTGATTGCGACAACGGGTGAACTCGGTTCGGGGCTCGGAAACATCCTGACCGAGGGGCGCAATTCCCAGAACATGTCGCTCATGCTCGCGGGTGTGGCGCTCGTGCTTGCATGCGGTCTCCTCGTTGAGAAAGCCGGCTTCTCGCCGCTACGTAGTCGCATTCTCTCCGCGCGCGGTCTCGCCGTCGCCTGACGCACATCGGTAGATTCGTCGTCGTGGCGACACCATCGAAGCTGACG
>CAZKVD010000173.1:0-2463 GCA_964556145.1 uncultured Bifidobacterium sp.
CCCGGCACTGCTGGTGGTACGGCTCGGCGTAGAAGAACCCCCCCGAAGGAACGATCTCGGTGGTGCTCTCGCCGTATCCGGCTTTTGTCAACAGCACTTGGTAAGCGTCACGACTCGCAACGGCCGCAGCGCGTTGCGCATCGTTCATCGTGTAGATGCCACTGCGGTACTGCGTACCCACATCATTGCCCTGACGCATTCCCTGCGTGGGGTCGTGCGACTCCCAGAACACGGCCAACAGCTTGGTGTACGACACCACTGCCGGGTCGAACACCACCAGTACGACTTCGTTGTGTCCGGTCAGTCCCGAACACACCTCTTCATAGGCGGGGTTCGGCGTGTAACCGGCGGCGTAGCCGACCGCTGTCGACCACACGCCGTCGACCTGCCAGAACTTGCGCTCGGCGCCCCAGAAACAACCCATGCCGAACATCGCGGTTTCCATGCCGTCGGGCCACGGGCCAACGAGTGGATTGCCGTTCACGAAGTGCGCCGCCGGCACGGGCATCGTCTGGTCGGTGCGACCGGGCAGCGCGTCGGCGGGTGAAACCATCTCGACTTTTTTGAAACCGAACATGTCCGTGACCGTACAACGAAAAGGCCCCGGGTTCATCTCGAACCCGGGGCCTTTTCAATACGTTGTTCGCGTCAGCGGCGCACCGTGTAGACGTTGATCGTGCGCACCTGGCCCTTTGACTTCACGCGCACCTTGCACTCGGCCTTGGCGACCTTTGCAATCACCTTGCCGTCGACGATCTTGCAGTTCGCCTTGGCGGCCTTGCCGACCAGCTTCATGCTGATCACCACGCCCTTGCCCGACGACAGACCCTTCCAGCTGGCCAACTTGGCAGCCGTCGGCCCGCCGCGCAGTGCAACCTTCGGTTGCAAAGCGACCTTCCCCGATGTGGCAGCAGCGCTGTCACCCAGTGCGTTCGTTGCAACAACACTGAACGTGTGCTGCTTGCGCGGGGCAAGGCCGGTGATGGTGCATGCCTGCGCGCCGAACGTGACGCACGACTGACCACCGGGCGCCGCGGTCACCCTGAACGAAAACACCTGCTGGCCGCCGTTGTTCGTGGGTGGCGCCCACGAAATCGTCGCGCGCTTCCAACCCGGTACCACCTTCACGTCGGTGGGCGCTCCCGGCACCGTACCGATTGCGGTGGCGACCGAAGTTCCGGCGGTCGGGATGACGGCCTTGGACGGCAGCGAACCCTGGCTGGTGCCGACTGCGTTCTTCGCCGTCACGCGGAACGTGTACGACGTGCCGTTCGTGAGCCCTGTCACGATGCACGCCGTTCCGGTGGTGGCGGTGCACGTCTTGCCCTCAGGGTTCGACAGCACGGTGTAGGTCGGGGTCAGTCCACCATTGTCCGCGGGCGCAGCCCACGAGACGAGAGCGGAACCGTCTGCCGCAGTCGCGGTCACCGTGGTTGGTTCGGCCGGCTTCGTGAACCGGTCGACAACTTTCGCTGCACCGGCGAAATTCGAGGCACCCGGTGCACCGGCCACCATGATTCGTCCGTCGTCGGACACTGCGATCGCACTTCCAACCGATGCGCCGACAGCATCTGCAGCGGAGTCGACGTACGAGTGTGCGGCTTCGTATCCGGTCGTGGTGCGCTTCAACAAGAGAAGGGCTCCCTTGTCGGACACGTGGCCCGGTGCGCCCATTGCGATGTACTCACCCGTGGACGACACCGACACCGAACGTCCCGCTTGGGCCTTTTCGTAGGCATCCGACGACAAGGTTGCGACGCGATCCCAGCCGTTGTTGTTTTTCTTGTAGACAATGACGGCGCCGGCATCCGTCACGGCCGAGTCGTATCCAGGAGCGCCGACGGCGATCGTGGTTCCGTCGGCCGAGAACCCGACGGAACTACCGACGAAGTATTCGCTGCGGATCGTGTCGGCGTCGCTGAGGTGTGCCGAATACGCCCAGGAATTACCGCTCCGGCGCAACAACTCCACTCGGCCAGAGTTGGACTGCACGGCCTTCTTTGCGTCGCTGTACATGTCGAACTGCGGTGCACCGACGACAACGTCGGTTCCATCGCCCGACATCGCAACGGATGTACCGAAGTACTGGTCGGTCTGCGGGATGCTTGACGCAACGAACGAGCGAAGTGTCCAGACTCCTGCGACGTATTCGTAGATCCACACCTGCCCGGAGCGGGAATAGGAGGTTCCCGACTTCAGAACGCGCTGCGAGGGAACACCAACTGCGATCACTTTTCCATTGCTCGACATGGCGACGGCCGCTCCGACACGATCGTTGTTTGCTGCAAGGAAGGGAACCAGGGTTCCTTCGTCCCACTCACCATCGATTCGCGTGAAGACGAACGATGAACCCTTCCCGTTCTGCCCCGGAGCACCCACGATCAGCGAGTTGCCGTCTTGTGACAACGCGACCGCCGAACCGAAAAAGCCCTCTTCATCGGGTTCCTTCGCGCCGAACTCTGC
>CAZKVD010000174.1:0-2379 GCA_964556145.1 uncultured Bifidobacterium sp.
TGCGCGTCGGTGGCGGCATCTTCACCAAGGCCGCCGACGTCGGCGCCGACCTGGTCGGCAAGGTCGAAGCCGGCATCCCCGAAGACGACCCGCGCAACCCCGCCACCATCGCCGACAACGTGGGCGACAACGTGGGCGACTGCGCAGGCATGGCCGCCGACCTGTTCGAGAGTTATGAGGTCACCCTCGTTGCCTCGATCATCCTCGGCGTGGCCGCATTCAACTCGATCGGCGCCAACCCGGCCCTCGGCCTCGTGTTCCCGCTGGCGGCACGCGCCATCGGCGTTGTTGCCTCGATCGCCGGCGTCTTTGCCGTCAAGGCCAAGGAAGGCGAGACCAACGCCCTCAAGCCGATCAACCGCGGCTTCCTCGTGGCTGGTGTCCTCACACTCGTCGGCACACTCGCCCTTGCCCTCGGTTACGTCGGCAACGAGTTCGACAACGCCGGCTGGAAGTGCTTCGGTGCGGTGGCCATCGGCCTCGTCCTCGCCCAGCTCGTCAGCCGTCTGACCGAGTACTACACGGCCACACACTTCCGACCCGTGAAGGAAATCGCCGAGTCGGCCGAAACCGGCCCGGCCACGGTCGTGTTGTCGGGTACCGCCGCAGGCCTCGAGTCCTCGGTGTACGCAGTGGTCGCAATCGCAATCGCAATCGGTGTGGCTCTTGCACTCGGCGGCGGCAACCTGGTGTTCAGCCTCTACCTCGTCGCACTCTGCGGCATGGGCATGCTCGCCACCACGGGCGTCATCGTCTCGGAAGACACCTTCGGTCCGGTCTCCGACAACGCGGCAGGCATCGCCGAAATGTCGGGCGAATTCCACGGTGAACCCGAAAAGATCATGGTTGCCCTCGACGCAGTCGGAAACACCACGAAGGCCGTCACCAAGGGCTTTGCCATCGGTTCGGCGGTCATCGCGGCAGTCGCACTGTTCGCATCGTTCATCGAAACGGTCGGCAGCGAACTCGGCATCGAGATCGATGACGTCAAGCGTGGCGTGTTCGACAAGCTTCCTGTCAACGTCGCCGACCCCAAGGTCTTCATCGGCCTTCTCATCGGTGGCGCCGTTCCGTTCCTCTTCTCGGCACTCGCCATTCGCGCGGTTGGTCGTACGGCGGGAGTCGTCGTCCAGGAAGTGCGCAGCCAGTTCGCCGACGGCGGCATCATGGCGGGCACGAAGAAGCCCGACTACGGCCCGGTCATCGACATCTGCACCAAGGCTTCGCTGCGCGAGCTCACCACCCCCGCACTCCTCGCGGTGCTCACGCCCGTCGTCATCGGCTTCGGCGTGTCCTGGCAGGCGCTCGGCGCCTTCCTCGCAGCGGTCATCCTCGTCGGCCAGCTGATGGCGAACTACCTCAGCAACGCCGGTGGTGCATGGGACAACTCGAAGAAGTACATCGAAGACGGCCACCACGGCGGCAAGGGCAGCGATGCCCACAAGGCCGCCGTTATCGGTGACACCGTCGGCGACCCGTTCAAGGACACGGCAGGCCCGGCACTGAACCCGCTCATCAAGGTGATGAACCTGGTTTCGCTGTTGATCCTGCCCGCCATCATCAACAGCGCCGACAACGATGCCGCGCGCTTCACCATCGCAGGTGCAGCGTTGGCAGTGCTGGTCGGCTCGATCATCTTCTCCGGTCGCAAGTCGTCGAACCTGACGGCCTGAGCCGCCTCATCGCGCCGAGCTGACGCCACGTGCCCGCCCTCTTCAACGCTGAAAGTGCGTTGGGGAACGGCGGCCTGGCGTTGCTCGGCGCGATTTTTTTTGCATCGATGACGCGCCGCACCGGGACCGCGGCACACTGAGAGCCGACATGGCGCGCTACCTCAGCCTCGACTGGATCGATGAGATCTCGCATCGCGTCGCTGCCGACGCTGAACTGCAGAAGCTCGGCTCGGCTCACTCGATCGGTATCACCCAGGTGATCACCGAGTCCCCCGATGGCACCGTGATCTATCACCTGCAATCGGGCAACGGTCGCGTTGTCTTCGGCGCCGGACCCGCAGACCCCGAGGACGTTCGCCTCGAACAAGAATGGTTCAGCGCAGTCGACGTGGCCACCGGCGAAATGACTGCCGAAGATGCCTTCATCACCGGCTGCATTCGCCTCTCGGGCAACGCTCCCCTGCTTCTCGAATGTCAGGCCGTGTTCGCCGGCCTCGACCCCATCTTCTCCGCCGTCGCCGGCACCACCGACTACGGCAAATGAAAAGGCCCCGGGCGAACCCGGGGCCTTTTGACTCGGTTGAGTTGATCGGTCAGATCAGACCAAGCTGACGAACTGCATCGCGCTCTTCGGCAAGCTCGGCCACCGAAGCGTCGATCTTGCCGCGGCTGTAGGCGTCGATGTCGAGGCCCTGGACGATTTCGT
>CAZKVD010000175.1:0-2332 GCA_964556145.1 uncultured Bifidobacterium sp.
CGCGGTGGCGGCAACTCCAGTCTCGGCGTGTCGCTGCTCGGCGGCGGGCTCGGCGGCTTCCTCGGGTCGCTACTCGTTGCGCGGGTCGTACGCAAGCTTCGTTCGAAGACGGTTGTCGTGGTTGCGACCGTCGCGCTTGCGGGATTGATTCCGCTTGTCGCTGTCGTTCCGAATCCGGCAACCCTGCTGTTGTTGCTCACCGCGACCGGTTTCGCTGACGTGCAGAACGACGTTGCGTTCAATGCCCAGGGCGTGATGATTCAAACGAGACTGGGCAAGCCGATCATGCAGCGTCTCCACGGCATGTGGAGCCTGGGAATGGTCGTGGGTGGCGCGACGGGCTTGGCCATGTCGGCGCTCGACGTGGGCCTTGGCCTTCACTTGGTGGTTGTCTCGATTCTGATGTTGGCGGCAGTCGCATGGGCAGTGGGTGGCTTGTTGCCCACCGACGACCCCCACGAAGCGGAGATCGTCAAACCCGACACACGGGCAAGAACTGCCTTCGGCGTGACCGTGGCGATCGGATTCATGGGCCTGGCGCTGGCGGTCATCGAATCTCTTCCGAACGAGTGGAGCTCGGTGGTGTTGAACGACGTGTTCGATGCTGGACGCTGGAAGGCTGCGGGCACCGCGGTGTTTGCCGCATTCATGTTGGGCGGGCGCCTCAGTGGTGACCACGTGGTCATGCGTCTCGGCAGCCGGCGCACCTTCGACGCGGGCGTGTGGGTGTGTCTTGCGTCCGCCCTGCTGCTGGCGATTGCACCGGTGACGGCGGTGGCGTTCGTCGCGTACGCGGGATGGGGTCTGGGTGTCAGCGTGCTGTTTCCGCAGTTGTACGAAATCGCCGCCAAGTTGCCCGGCCTCAGTGCAGCGCACGGGCTGGGGGCGATGACCTTCGGGCAACGATTGGGCTTCCTTGTGGCATCAGGCTCAGTCGGTGCGATTGCCGACCTCACGAATTTCCGTGTGACGTTGTTCGGCCTGACCTCCCTGGCAACGATGATCGTCTTCGTCGCACGACGCCGCACTTCGGGCCACGTGCACTGAGGCCGCTCCTCAGCGTTCGGCGTTCCAGAAGTCGATGAGTCGTTGCGCGGCGGTTGCCGGATCTTCGATCATCCACCAGTGTCCTCGGTCCGCCAGTTCGATTGTCGTTGCATGAAGTGAGCGCGCGACCTCGCGTGCCATGTCGGGCGTGCCCGGATACGTATCAGTGGTGGGGATGATGACCGCGCCACGAGGGAGCCTCTTCGTTGCGAGCAATGCACCGAGGTCGCGCATCGCAGGCTGAGTAGCCGATCGATAAAGGTGAAGAATGCAGCGACCCATCTCTAGGTTCACGTGGGCTGCGACCTCCGTCGCAACGGCACCGGTCATTCCCAGACTCTGGAGAACGCCGGCCAAGTCGACTTTGTCCATGTGCGTGAACGTGCCGACGGCTTCCTCGCCGACTCCCGCCGTTTGCCACGCCTGCGCCGCGTCGTGCCATTGATAATCGCGGTGTAGCAGCCCGCCGCAATCAGCCGCCCACGTATTCACCAGTTCGGGTCGACGTGCAAGGACCCCGTATACGTGGCCGGCACCCCAATCGTGTCCGATGATGTCGACGGGGGTTTCGAAATGCTCGAGCTCTGCGACCAACCAATCGACGTAATCGGCTTGCGTGGCGTTCCAGTTGGTCGGCGTCGGCGCGCCGAATCCGGGTGGTGACAACAGCACGATGTCGTTCACCCCCCTTCTCGCGAGTTCGGTGCCCAGTGGTTGCCAAATAGCTGACGTTTCAGGATTGCCGTGGACGAAGACTTTCACTGCCGTATCACTTCGATCACTTCGGCTTGACTGCGACGAACTGAACGGTCGAACTGTGGCCGTCGTGGTACTTGCCTTCGACGATGTTGCGATCGATTGCACGGTGCACTTCGAGTGTCCAACCGACGAAGTCGGCCTCGAGCTCTTCCAGTTCCACCGTGAGGTCGGCGCTCTGTGGGCCGCCGACTCCCCTACCGATGTTGGCGGCGTTGTACGACTCGAGAACGAAGCGACCGCCGGGTCGAAGTGCAGCTTTCACGTTGTTGTGCACGCTGCGGCGAATCGCCGATGGGACATGACAAAAGATCGACACGATGTTGTCCCATGCATCCTGGCTCATGTCGAACGTTTCGAGGTCACCGATGCGAGCGTCGATGGTTGTTCCGCGTTGTGCTGCCAGTTCCTTTGCCTTCAGGACACCGACCGAGCTGAGGTCGACGCTGACAACGCGGTGACCCTGCTGAGCCACCCACACGCCGTTGCGACCATCTCCGTCGCCCAACATCAACGTGTCACCCCTCAT
>CAZKVD010000176.1:0-2295 GCA_964556145.1 uncultured Bifidobacterium sp.
ACCTCATCCTTATCAGGGATGCGCTCTAACCAACTGAGCTATAGCCCCGCAGTGTGAACCGCAGGGGTCGAAGCCTAACGGTCGTTTTCGCCACCCTCAACCGTGCCGGGTGCGGGTTCGGCAACCCGCAGGACCACTTCTTCCTCGAGAACGGTGACCCGAACGCCCCCCACGAGATCGGCGATGAGGTTGAAAACGGTGGCCCCGAGAACCGCCAGGCCGGTGAGCAAGAAGACGAGCAGCAAACCAATGACCCAGAGATTGTGGAACAGCTGGCCACCGTTGAAGGTGAAGGTCTCCCAGCCAAAGGACTCCATGAAGCGTTCAACGTTGTCGATGGTCCCGGTGGCGTGCGCGACGTTCCACAACAAGACGCCCGAGATGAGCGCCACCAGATAGACCGCGAAGTGAAAGACCAACAAGACCTTGAACACGCTCCACGGATCGACGTCGCGAATGACGCGGGTGACGCGACGGACGCGGGGCTTCGGGGCGTTGCGGGGCACGAGGCGAGTCTAGGGAGTCACCAACTGTCCGTCGCGACGGCGATCGCCTTCATTCCATCGATACTCACAACGACTTCGACGTATTCGTCGGCGTTGCCGAAACGGCGCATCGACACGATGTCGCCGCCGTTGGTTTCGGCAAAGTAGTACGCCGCTTCGTCGCCATGGCTGACGGCCGCAAGCGCGGCGGCGTCGGCCGCAATCTGTGCGCGCAGCACCGACACCTGTTTGTGTGCGTTGTTGCCGAGGCCCTGCAGCAGGCAGATGCAGAGAACTGCAGAGGAGAGAAACCCGAACACACCGAAGTGTGTGCGGGGTTCCTATTCGTCGTCGCTGGCGAGAATCGGTGCAACCGAGGCGACGGTCTGGCCCTCGTCGAGGGACATGACGCGCACGCCGGTGGCGTCGCGGCCTTGGCTGCTGATTTCCTTGACGGGCATGCGGATGGTGACGCCGCCCGACGAGATGGCAACGATTTCGTCTTCGATGCCCACCATGAAAGCCGCCGCGACGCGACCCTTCTTGCCGGTGAGCTTGATGCCGATGACGCCCTGGCCGCCGCGGCCCTGGGTGTTGAACCTGTCGATCTGTGTGCGCTTGCCGTAGCCGGCCTCGGTGACGATGAGGATCGCCGAGTCGTCCTTGGCGACGTCGCACGAGACGACCTCGTCGTTGGCCTTCAGCTTCATTCCGCGCACGCCCGCAGCCGCGCGACCCATGGGTCGGACGTCTTCTTCGGAGAAGCGAATGGTTTGTCCGCTGCGCGCAACCATGAAGATGTCGTCGCTGCCGTTGGTTTCGATCACGCGAACGAGTTCGTCGCCGGGACGCAGGTTGAGTGCGATGATGCCGTCGCGACGCGACGAGTCGTATTCGTCAAACGCTGTCTTTTTCACCTGACCCTGACGGGTGGCAAAGAAGAGGTTGCGTTCGCCGGGGAACTCGCGCGTGTCGATGATGGCCTGGACGTTTTCGCCCGGCTGCAGCGGCAACAGGTTGACGATGGGAATTCCCTTCGCCGTACGTTCGCGTTCGGGAATGTCGGCGGCGCGCAGCTTGTACACGCGTCCCCGGTTCGAGAAGAACAGCAGATAGGCGTGTGCCGTGGTGAAGATGACGTGACGCACGATGTCGTCGGACTTCAACTTGGCACCGGCGACGCCGCGACCACCGCGGCCCTGTGTGCGGAATGAGCTGGCGCTGACTGCCTTCACGTACTGGGCCTGGGTCATCACGATGACGAGTTCTTTGTCATCGATGAGGTCTTCGAGGCTCATCTCGCCCGAGTCGGCGATGATGCGACACGCGCGTGGTGTGGCGAAGTCTTTCTTCACCTCGGCGAGCTCTTTCGAGATGAGGGCACGAAGAACCTTGGGGTTGCCGAGGATTTCCTCGAGTTCCTTGATCTTCGCGTTCAGGGCTTCGACCTCGGCTTCGATGTCGATGCGTGACAGCTTGGTGAGCTGACGCAGCTGCATGTCGAGGATGTCGATGGCCTGACGCTCGGAGAAGTCGTAGGGCTTCTTCATCAACTTGTCCTTGGCCGAGGCGGCGTCGTCGCTGGCGCGGATCAACGCGATGATCGCATCGATGACGTTCAGCGCCTTCAGTCGGCCTTCGAGGATGTGTTGACGATCCTTTGCCTTGCCGAGTCGGTATTCCGAGCGGCGGGTGATGACGTCGATCTGGTGGTTGACGTAACCCTCGATGGCCGTGCGCAAATTCAGCGTGCGTGGCACGCCGTCGACGAGGGCCACCATGTTGATGGGGAACGACGACTGCAACTGCG
>CAZKVD010000177.1:0-2286 GCA_964556145.1 uncultured Bifidobacterium sp.
CACCCCGTACACGTTGATGCGGTCGACCGTCATCACGTGCGACTTCTCGGTGAATGTTTCCTTCAGCGAATAGAGCGGGCTGGTGCCGATGTCGCCGTACACGACGCCGAGCGCTCCCAAGGCAAGCGCGACAGTGCCCACCTGGTGTGCGGCGCCTTCGTGATGCTCGTGGCCTTGTTCAACGTGTGCATCACCGGAATCGGGGTTCTGTCGTGCGGCAACTTGCCGAGCGAGTTCGACGGATTCCCGTCCAGCTGTCTTGTCAGAGCCCACGAAGATCCGAGGCTACAGCGGGTGGTCCAAGGAGGGAAATGGTGACGAAAGTGCCCGTTGAGACTTCCGGTGGGTCGTTACGTTCCGCCCGATGACGAAACACGAACTTTCGGGCCGCAAGGTCACGACATGGCTGGCGTGTGCAGTTCTCGCTGCGGGGGCGGGATGTACCGATTCGGCCGACACATCACCCCAGGCCCTGTCGAAGGCGCTGCTTGAAATCACAGACATGCCCGGCGACTGGCAAGAGACGCAGCGCGACATATTCGAAACCCGGGGCAACGAGAATCCGTCACTCGATCCGTCGACGTGGTGCCCGGATTCCTCGGATGAGGCGGTCAGTCTCGTCGATCTTGCCGGCGAATCGGGAGCGGATGTCGAGATGCAGATGCAGGTCGATGGCGAAGAAGTGCCACGACTCATGCGGCTGCAGGCCTGGCGCAACGATGACGTACGGCAGTACTTCGAGCAGTTGCTGACGGTGGTGAACATATGCGACGGCGCAAATTGGACCGAAGAGCCGGGCGTGACAACCGAGACGTGGAAGATCGACGGGCCCGAGGTGGGAGACGAGTCAGTGAGTTGGGGTTCTCGGTTGGTGCCACCCGAGGGCAAGGACGCCGCCGCCTCGATGGGGCGCACAACCGTCGCCCGACTCGGCGAAGTGATCATGGTGCTGCAGATCGGTGACTTCACGACCACATCGTCGGTTGGTGAACTGACCGACGCGGATTGGCGCGAGATCGTTCAGCGCGCTGCCGACAAACTTGCGGACGCCTGAACCTGCCACGCGTCTGCAAGCAGGCCGATCGAGTGAACGCGTGATTCGGTGCGGTCGGCATGGTGGGCCGTGATGATCTCGTCGGCCCCGGTTTCTGCGGCGAATGAATCGAGTGTTCGTACGACCGACTCGGGTGTTCCGATGGCGGAGTACCGAAAGACGTGTGCGAGGTACGACCCGCGGGGCGAGGCGAGAAGTTCTTCGGCCTGCTCGTCGGTCATGCGGTTTCCCGGTGGGCTGAACAACGCCTTGGCAAAAGTGCGTCGGCGACGCTGGAACTGCCGTTGGGCGTCGTCGTCGGTGTCGGCGGCGATCACGCTGTGGCCGCAGATGAGATACGGGGCGTCGAGCTGTGCCGAGGGTTCGAATCGCGACCGATAGATGTCGATGGCCTCGTGCAGCGAGTCGGGGGCGAAGTGTGAGGCAAACGCGAACGGCAGACCGAGCGCAGCCGCGAGCTGTGCTCCGAAGAGCGACGACCCGAGAATGTAGAGAGGAACGTTCGTGCCGCGTCCGGGCGTCGCAATCACGTTGGTGACGCGCGAGTCGTTCCCGAAAAAGGCCTGAAGTTCGACGACGTCCTGCGGAAAGCGTTCGGCGGATCGGGGATCGCGACGCATCGCCATGAAGGTCGTCTGGTCGGTGCCGGGTGCGCGTCCGAGGCCCAGGTCGATGCGACCCGGGTGCAATGCGGCCAGGGTGCCGAACTGTTCGGCAATCACAAGGGGGGAGTGGTTCGGCAGCATCACGCCGCCCGCGCCCAGGCGGATGGCCGAGGTGTGGGCTGCAACGTGGGCGATCAACACGGCGGGCGACGACGAAGCAATGAACTCGGAGTTGTGGTGCTCGGCGTACCAGACCCGCTCGTAGCCGTGCCGCTCGGCCGCCCGGGCGACCGCAACGCATCCGGCAAGGCTCTCGGCGATGGTCTCCCCGTCGCCGATCGACGCCAGGTCGAGAATCGAAAGCTTCGGCCGTGCCATAGGCGTCAGGTTACGTGTTGCGCGCGGGCCGAGTCGGGGTCAAGATGGGACCGCCGAGCGCGGGGGCGTCTCGGCTCAACGACAAGGGGGTCGGCAATGACCGACGTGCTCGACAGCAGACAAGCCGAAGATCGCAAGCCGTGGTTCCTTCGTGGCAACTACGCACCGGTGCAGCATGAAATCACCGACACCAACCTGCAGGTGACCGAGTCGATCCCGAAAAGCCTCAGCGGCATGTATCTGCGCAAC
>CAZKVD010000178.1:0-2275 GCA_964556145.1 uncultured Bifidobacterium sp.
TTCCATGCCGCCGACCGTAGTCTGAAGCCCCGTGGCCGTCGTATTCGCACTTCTCACGGCCGTCGTCTACGGCATTGCCGACTACTCCGGTGGTCGTGGCAGCCGCTTGGCGTCGTCGTTCACGGTGACGTTTGTGGGTCAGTGCGCGGGCTTCGTTGGTGCACTGCTGTTGGCATTGTTCATCGGTGACCCGTTGCCCTCGGGTCACGATCTGTTCATCAGTGCGGCCGCGGGAGTTGCGGGGTCGCTGGGCTTGTTGGGTTTCTACCGTGCGATGGCCTCGGGGTCGATGACAATCGTCGCGCCGATCACTGCATTGGTGGGAACGACGATCCCGGTGGTGTGGGGTCTGGTCGAAGGCGAGCGACCCGGCTTCGTGGCCTACGTCGGCATGGTGGTCGCGGTGTTCGCGGTGGTGCTGGTGACCGACGCACTGGGCGTGCAGGACAAGCGGACGCCCGCGAACATCGTGGTGCTGGCCGTCATCGCCGGTGCGTGTTTCGCGACGATTTTCATCGCCTTCGACCACGTGTCATCCGATGCGGGTCTGTGGCCGTTGGTCGCCCTGCGGTCCGTCAGCTTGCCGATCGTGTTCCTCGTGGTGGTGTCGACGCGCCATCCGCTGCGCACAACGGGTGAGGCAACCCGCTGGGCATTCACGAGCGGCATCCTCGACTCGGCCGCCAATGGGTTCTATCTCATTGCGGCACGTCACGGTTTGTTGTCGGTGGTTGCCGTGATTGCGTCGTTGTATCCCGTCAGTACGTTGGTACTGGCGACGACGCTAGACAAGGAAAAGCTTCACCCCGCGCAATGGGCAGGCGTCGGTTTGGCGCTCGTTGCGTTGGTGCTGGTCAGCGCTGGTTGATGCGGCGCGATTCTTTCGACGCCGCTGCGAAAATGCCCTTGGCCATCAACGACAGCTCTGCCTTGCGGCGACGTTCGTAGATTTCGGCGCGAATGCCGTGCACGTCGGGGTCGTCGGGTGCGGCCCAGCCGGCGAAGTCGGCGAGATGACAGGCAAGGCGAAGGTCACCCTCTTCTGCAATCGTCTGTGCGCGGCGCACCAGAACATCGGCTCCACCGGCGAGGGCCGCGATCTCGGCGCCAACGACGGCGTCGGGTGCGGGCTTCAGGCGCGATGCTGCGCCGTCCCACCAACCGCCGAACTGGCGCCACACGTTGTGCACGATGAACTCGGGTTCGTCGTACATGGGGCGCAGGTACGGCCGACCAAGTGTTGCGTCGGGAACCTTGACTGCGTGAATGATGGTGTCAAGAGTTTCGCCCGCATTCATCATCAGCAGTACTTCGCGCACCAGGTTTTCGAGCGCGCTGGCGATGTCGTCGAGAACACGCGCGATGCGTGCCTTGCCCTCGATGGGCAGGCCGTGGGCGGGAAGCAGTAGTTCGGGTTCCTGGGCGATCATGCGTCGCAGGGCTGCCGCCCATTCGATGGGCCAACGCTGCACTTTTTGTGGGTTCCCGGCGTTGGGGAAGTTCCAGATGATGAAGTCGCCCGTGGCGATCCACTTGCGATCGGGGAAGAACGCCCACAGGTGGTCGTCGGTCTCGCCACGCGCGTGGTGGAACTCGACGGTGTCGTCACCGATCTTCATCGAGGTGAAGTCGCCCAGACTTTCATTGACTTCGAGCACGCTCTCGTGCAGGAACGTGGGGTGCTTCTTGCCGACCTGCGAGGAGTCCGAGACGAGTCCGTAGCCGTGTTCCTCGCGCACACCCCCGAATTGGCGGGCGTTGATGATGCGGTTCCAGTCGCTGGTGTCGCGGTAGCGGGTGAACCGCCGTTCGACGTTTTCGTGGCCGATGACGCGCACGTTCTTGCCGGGCGCGCCGAGGGTCGCGGCAATGGGTCCGCTGCCGCCCACGTGGTCGACGTGGCCATGGGTGTAGACGATTGCGTGGAGCGGGGCATTGGTCCACGTGCGGATCTGGTCGGCGACCTTCTGACCGTTGTCGTAGGTGCCGGTGTCGAAGATGACGAGGCCCTCGGGGCTGTTCCACGTGACGGCATGGCTGAACGACTCGACGATGGCGAGGTTGGGTGCGAGTTCGGAGATCTCGTTGATGATGCGATTGGCGGGCTGGTCGAGAACGCCCGAATCGATGATCTTGGTTGACAGCGCAAGGAGGTCGGCCATGCGCCGACCCTAGTTCCTTTACTTGCCCGGTTCTTTGGGCAGGCCGAGAACGCGCTCGCCGAGGATGTTGCGCATCACGTTCGACGTGCCGCCCATGATGGTGTAGCCGGGTC
>CAZKVD010000179.1:0-2195 GCA_964556145.1 uncultured Bifidobacterium sp.
CGTCGAACGCGTCGGAGAAGGAGTGACAAAAGTTGCCCCCGGCGACAAGGTCGTTTTGTCTTACGCCAGCTGCGGCAAGTGCATGAATTGCGAAACGGGCCTGCCGCAGTACTGCGAACTGTTCGGACCGCTGAACTTCATGGGCTCGCGTCTCGACGGCTCGACGCCGCTGTCGAGCGACGACGGCTCGCGCATGGGCTGTTGCTGGTTCGGCCAGTCGAGCTTTGCGTCGCACGCGATGGCAACCGAGCGCAACGTCGTGAAGGTCACCGCCGATGACGTGAAGCTGGAACTGCTCGGACCACTCGGCTGCGGTTTCCAAACCGGCGCCGGCGCAGTCATCAACTCACTCGGTGCGCGACCCGGCACGTCGATCGTCATCTACGGAGCCGGTGCGGTCGGCCTTGCCGGGTTGATGGCGGCAAAGATCGCGGGTTGCACCACGATCATCGCAGTCGACCTGCACGACAACCGTCTCGCGCTCGCCAAGGAACTCGGCGCGACGCACACGATCAACGCGAAGACCACCACCGACGTCACCGCAGCGGTGCGTGAGATCACCGGCACCGGAACCCAGTACGGCCTCGACACCACCGGCGTGCCGGCAGTGCTGCGCGGTGCGGTCGACGCACTGCGCCCGACGGGAACCCTTGTCGTGGTCGGCGTGGTGATGGGCGACATCGGCTTCTCGTCGTCGGGCTTCCTCGACGGCAAGACCGTGAAGGGTGTCATCGAAGGCGACGCCTACCCGGCAGAGTTCATTCCGAAGATGATCGAATGGCACCGCCGCGGGTTGTTCCCGATCGAGAAGTTGGTGAAGACCTACCGCCTCGACCAGATCAACGAAGCACAGCACGACAGCGAATCCGGCGCCACCATCAAGCCGATCTTCGTTCTGTAGCGAGGCAAGGTCTGCGCTATTTCGTTGGCTTTGCCTTCGTCTTGGCCTTTGTCGTGGCTTTGGCACGTGCCTTGGTTGTGGGTTTGTCCCAACCCAAGGCTGACTGCACGATTTCACCGGACGTGTTCATGTAGCCGAGGTAGGCGAGGACATCTTGCTTTTGTTGTTCCGACATGTCGTTCACTTCGGCAAATGTTCCGACGGCCTGTAGAACCAAGGTGCCGATCAGAACGAGGTTCATCCGCGTGCGGTCTGCCAGCTTGGGGTCGTGTGACTGCGCAGCAACCGACTCGAGCGCCATCTTCTGGCTCGACTGAAAGCGTTCGGGGCTGACGCCACAACCCAGCAAATAGGCGATCGTGCGGATTCGTGCACGAGCCATTTGCATCACGTCGACATCGCCGTCGAGGACCACCTGGAGCCGGGATGTCTCGGCACTCTCGGTTTTCAGGAACACGCCGAGAAACGCGGCCTCGATGGATTGGCACAGCAGCTCGTCGCGCGAACCAAAGTAACGGGCCACGTAATCGATGTGAACGCCGGCCTTGTCGCAGATTCGCTGGACGGTCACCTCGGCAGGCGGGAACTGAATCAACAGATGACTGGTGGCAGTCATCATGCGCATCGAGGCTTCGGCCTGGGTGAGGCGGGGCTTCGTCGAAACGGGACGACGTGGAGTCGTTTTTTTGGAGGCTGATCGCACTGTTTCAGCGTAACGGGCGGCCGAGATGAGAGTTATCCAATAAGAGTGTATATGATACACATAGTGTGTATAGACTACACATCATGACCTTCATTCAGAAATCCAAAGCTTCGTCGCGCCGGCTGGCTCGACTGTTCGTTCTTGTCGGTGTGTTCGCCAGTGTCCTCATCGTCGGTGGTGACGGTCTCGTCGCGCGTGCGGCAGGGTCGTCGTCAACGATCACGGCGTGCGTGCACAAGAAGACGAAGGTGGCGCGGATCGCAGCGAAATGCAAGAAGACCGAGAAGAAGATCACGTTGAGTGTCGCTGGTGCGACGGGGGCAAAGGGCGACACCGGTGCGACGGGCGCGAAAGGTGATACCGGCGCGAAAGGTGACACGGGCGCGACGGGCCCAGCTGGCCCCGCTGGTTCTGGTGGAGGGGGCATCACCGGACTGAGCGTGTGTGATGGCTCCGATGCGGGCACGGTCGCGGACGAATTGTGCAAGATCGGGATGACCGGCCCCGGAGGCGGGCCGGTGTTTTTCATCGATTATCAGGATCAGTTCGCATCATTCTGCGCATCGGGTGACTGCAACTATCTCGAGGCGT
>CAZKVD010000180.1:0-2153 GCA_964556145.1 uncultured Bifidobacterium sp.
TCATGCCGCCGGGGAACGCGTAGTTCTCGAGAACGACCTGGTGGATGATGCCGCTACCGGGACCCCAGAAACCGATGCCGTACTTGGCCGATACCGAACGAAGGAAGTCGTAGACCTCTTTGTTCGTGTCGATGGCGACACCCATGTCGATCTTGGCGCCGACCTTTGCAGTGATGAGGTGGTCGCAGTGAACGGTCGACGGAACCGCTGCTTCGGGAAGGCCTGCAGTCATGAACTGCAGCAGCGCCATCTGCGCCGTTGCGTCCTGCATTGCGACGCGGTCGGGGTGGAAGTCGGCGTAGCTGCGGCCGCGTTCCATTTCCTGGTTCGCGGGATCGGCGAGGTGATTGATGAGAATCTTCTCGGCCAACGACAAAGGGCGACCGAGTCGCTTGCGGCCGAGTGCGACGCGCTCGCCGAGGGTGCCGTACACCTTGTTCACGAGTTCGATCGGGGTACCTGCAGAAACGGCCACGGCGGCTCCTTCATTCTTGGGGGTTGCTTTTTGTCGACTTGTAGACAACTCTAATACAAGTGCGCTCGATCCGCTATCAACAAATCGCCGAGAAACTGCGTGGCCGTGTGCTCGCCGGCGAGTTCGCCGCGGGTCGCATGTTGCCGAGCGAGTCGGAACTTTCTGCCGAGTTCTCCGCAAGTCGTGTGACGGTGCGCCGCGCGCTCGAGGTGCTGCGCGACGAGGGCTTGGTCGATGCGCGACAGGGATTCGGCTGGTTCGTCGCCGGGGACCCGTTGCGTCAGCCGCTTGGTCGGCTTGCAACGATCGAAGAGCAGATGGCCGAAAGCGGCGTGGTGTCCGAGCGGCGCATTCTCGAGTTCGCCTTTGAGCGTGCGCCGAAGTTCGTCGCGCGAGCGTTGAATACGACGCAGGTGCTGCGGGTGAAGCGTCTCAACATGGCCGATGGTGAACCGTTTGCGATCGTCACCGTGTGGTGTCCGGCAGATCTCGGTCAGAACCTGTCGCGCCGCGACGTCGAGCAGTCGCCGTTCTACGAACTGCTCGACATTCCGTTGCAAGGCGCGACACAAACGATCGGCGCCGATGCTGCAAGCGACGATGACGCGAAGTTGTTGCAGATTCCCGTGGGTTCACCCGTGTTGCGCTGCGAACGCACGACCTCCGATGCGTCGGGTCGCGCCGTGCTGCTGTCGCGTCACGTGTTCCCCGGACATCGCACCGAGTTTGTCGTCGATCTTCCCCAGTCGGCTCCCTCGATTGCGCCAACCGGCCTTCGCCTCATCGACTAGCGAAGGGTTCTCGGTGTGTAATTACCCGAAATTCGGGTAATTACACACCGAGAACCGAGCGATTGGTTAGCGGGAGCCCCAGGAGTCCCAGTGCATCACGTTGTCGAGCGGCAAGCGCTTGGCGACTTTGAAGTCGGTGCCGACCGTGTACGCGATGGGGAAGAGGCCGGCCTGCGACACGGTGTCGTAGGGAATGCCGAGAAGTTCAGCGGCCTGCTTTTCACCGTCACCGATGAGGTGAATCGTCGTCCATGCCGAACCCATGCCGCGCTCGCGAAGCGCCATCATGAATGACCACACAGCGGGAAGCAGCGAGCCCCACGCCGATGCACCCTGAAACACCGATGCGTTGTCGAGGCGGCCGGTGATGCACGGGACGAGCATCAGTGGCACACGGTGAAAGTTCTCGGTGAGAAAGGTCGCCGACTCGGTGATCTTGTCGCGCTGCTCGGCACGCAGGTCGCCGTCTTCGTACTGCGCGCTGCGCGGGTTCTTCGCATATATCGAGAAGTTTGACTTGTAGATGTCGGCGAGGGCCTTCTTCTTGGCGGCATCCTCGACGATGACGAACTGCCAACCCTGACTGTTCGATCCGGTCGGGGCCTGGAGGGCGGCCTGCAGGCACTCCTCGACCACCGAACGCTCGACCGGCTTGTCGAAGTCGAGGCGCTTTCGCACGCTGCGGGTGGTGGTCAGGACTTCGTCTGCGGTGAGGTTCAATTTCATGTTTGCAGTGTGTCACGGTTCGGTGGCGCGTGACACACTGGGGAAATGACCTTCGAACAGCGTGTAACAGTGAACGTCAGTGGGGGAATCGCCGACGTTCGAATGAACCGGCCCGACAAGCGCAACGCCCTCGACGGGGCGATGTTTGCGGCCTTGGTCGA
>CAZKVD010000181.1:0-2125 GCA_964556145.1 uncultured Bifidobacterium sp.
AGGGAATCAACTTCTTCACGCGCAGCAAGGTGGTCACATCGCGCTGGCCCGACCCACGCACGTCGAAGGTCGACCTCGGCTTCCCGCAGAACCGCTGATCGATCGCACTCAAAGGGGGACTCAACATGGATCTCGGAGTAGTTCTGCAAACAACGCCGCCCGCCGCGCGCGTCATCGAATTGGCCAAGCGGGCCGAGGCCTTCGGCTTCACGCACGTGTGGGCCTTCGACAGCCACATCCTCTGGGAAGAGCCCTACCCCATCTTTTCCAAGATTCTCGACTCGACGAACAACGTGATCGTCGGACCGATGGTCACCAACCCCGCGACGCGCGACTGGACCGTCACCGCGAGTCTCTTCGCCACGTTGAACGAGATGTACGGCAACCGCACGGTGATCGGTATCGGCCGCGGCGACTCCGCCGTACGCGTCACCAACGGCAAGCCCACCACGCTTGCCACGCTGCGCGAGAGCATCCACGTCATCCGCGAACTCGCCAACGGCCGTGGAGTCGACTACAACGGCTCGGAAATCCGTTTTCCCTGGGCGGGCAAGAGCCGTGCCGAGGTGTGGGTTGCCGCATACGGACCCAAGGCCCTGCAACTGACGGGCGAAGTCGGTGACGGATTCATCCTGCAACTCGCCGATCCCAGCATCACGGCCTGGACCATCAAGGCCGTGCGCGACGCCGCTGCCGCTGCAGGCCGCGATCCGAAGTCGGTCAAGATCTGTGTCGCGGCGCCCGCCTATGTCGGCACCGACATCGCCCACATGCGCGATCAGTGCCGCTGGTTCGGCGGCATGGTGGGCAACCACGTCGCCGACATCGTTGCGCGATACGGCGACAACTCCGAGGTCCCGAAAGCGCTGACCGACTACATCAAGGGCCGCGAGGGCTACGACTACAACGAACACGGTCGTGCGGGCAACAGCCACACAACGTTCGTGCCCGACGAAATCGTCGATCGCTTCTGCATCCTCGGCACGCCCGAGCAGCACGTGTCTCGCCTGCGCGAGCTCGAGGCGCTGGGTGTCGATCAGTTCTCGATCTACCTCCAGCACGACGGCAAGGACCAGACACTCGAGGCCTACGGCGAGCGCATCATGCCCGCCCTTGCAGAATCGGTGAAAGCCAAGCAATGAACCCTCTCGCCCGGCGCATCGTTCGTCGCTCTGCGATGTTCGTCTTCGCACTGGTGTTCATTGCCGCCCTGTGGGAGCTCTACAAGGTCGTCGGCCCCGAAGACGGCGGGGCGCTGCTCGGAATCAACATCCTCCCCCGTTCGAACGACCGCGCGATGCCCCACGTGTGGGACATGCTCTCGCGATACAACAGGCCCGAGCTGCGGTCCTCTCCGCGCAAGATCTGGCGTGTCGTACTGGCGGGTGCCTGGTTCTCTTTCCGCCTGTCGCTCGTTGGCTTTGCAATCGGCTCGTTTGTCGGGGTTCTCCTCGCCACCTTCATGGCCCGCTTCAAGGTCGTCGAGCGCGGCCTGCTTCCGTACCTCGTCGTCT
The DNA here is from genome assembly GCA_964556145.1 of uncultured Bifidobacterium sp. Taxonomy (GTDB): domain Bacteria; phylum Actinomycetota; class Acidimicrobiia; order Acidimicrobiales; family Ilumatobacteraceae; genus F1-20-MAGs119. Next base: position 1,515 of record CAZKVD010000181.1, read on the forward strand.
CACAGACAGTGCCCCTCATTGCACTTGCACCGCTCGTGGTGTCGTGGGGCGGAAAGCTCGAGGTCTTCGGCTACGAGTGGCCCCGGTGGCTGTCGGCATCGGTGCTCGGCGCCTTCCTCGCGTTCTTTCCCGTCGCAGTCGGCACGCTGCGCGGCTTGTCGTCGGCCAACCCCGCATCACTTGAACTGATGGACTCTTACGCAGCGTCGTGGACTCAAACGCTTTTCCGCCTGCGCTTTCCCGCCGCGGTGCCCTTCATGGTGCCCGCCCTCAAACTGGCTGCGTCGTCGGCGGTCATCGGTGTGGTAGTCGCGGAAATCTCGACCGGCTTGAAGGGTGGCATCGGCCGACTCATCATTGAATACGCCCGCGAGGCCACCGGTGACCCGGCCAAGGTCTTCACCGCGGTGTTCGGTGCCGCCCTGCTGGGCCTTGCAATGGCCGGCCTCGTCGCGGCCTTCGATCTCTTCGTCATGCGCAACCGACCCAAAGAAGCGCTGTAGGGGCTAGGGAACAGGGAACAACAAATGTCGACAGTCAGCGTCAACAACCTCAGCAAGATCTTCAACAAGGGCAAGGCCAACCAGGTCGACGCCCTCGTCGACGTCTCA
>CAZKVD010000182.1:0-2102 GCA_964556145.1 uncultured Bifidobacterium sp.
AACAGCGACAAGTACTTCGACATGGGTCCCTCCCCGCGACAAGGCGCGACGAGAAAACGCTAACGAGCGCGCGTCACGTCCTCCGAGGCGGAGAGGTGTGCGTTTCTCGGTGTGTAACGGTGCGAAAAGCGGGTCTTTTCACACCGAGAACCCTTGGGGTTAGTAGGGGAGGGTGCCGCCGTCGACGGCCCACGACGTGCCGGTGATACCCGACGCGGCGTCAGAGGCCAGCATCACCGCGGCTGCGGCGACTTCCTCGACGGTGTTGAGGCGCTTGATCGCAGCTTCTTGGGCGAACATCTCGAGGAGACCTTCGTACGTTTCGACGCCCATCATCTTTGCGCTCTCCGGACCGGTTTCGCGCACGATGTCGGTTTCGATGAGACCGGGAAGAATCGCGTTCACGGTGATGCCGAGCGTGCCGACTTCCTTCGCCGCAGCCTTCATGAGGCCGAGCACCGCGTGCTTGGTTGCTGCGTAGCCGGGGATGCCGGGCTTGCCGAGCTTGCCCTCGACCGACGAGGTGACGATGATGCGACCGGTCTGACGCGGGATCATGTGGTTCAGCGCCTTGCGCATGCCCCAGAACACCGAGTTCAGGTTCCAGTCCATTTCAAGCTGCCACTCTTCGTTGGTCATCATGTGCACGGGTGCGGTGTTCTGCACACCACCCGAGTTCAGGCACATGATGTCGAGCTTGCCGAACTTCTCGATGGCAAAGTCGACGATGCCGTCGGCAGTCGACTGCGCACGCGCGTCACCGGGGAAGAACGCAATGTTCGGTCCACCGCCCATTTCCTTCAGTGCCTGTTCGCCCTTTTTCGCATCGCGTCCGTTGACGACGACCTTTGCGCCCTCGCGCAGGAAGGCTTCGGCCATCCCGCGTCCGATGGAGCGCGTACCGCCCGTGATTGCTGCAACTTTTCCGTCGAGCTTTCCCATGATTCGTCCCTTGTCTCTCGTTCTTCCCTGATCAGTACGCGGCCGTGCCGCCGTCGACGGAGTACATCGTGCCCGTCATGCCGCCACCGGCTTCGGAGGCGAGGAGCACCGCGACAACCGCGACCTCTTCGACGGTGTTGAGGCGCTTGATGGCCGCCTCGGAGGCGAACCAATCGAGCAGCCCCTGGTACGTGAGACCCATCGCCTGTGCGGCCGCGGGGCCTTCGTCTTTCATGATGTCGGTTTCGATGGCACCGGGGCAGATGCAGTTGATCGTGACGCCCTGAGTGCCGACTTCTTGCGCACACGACTTCGTGAAACCGTTGATCGCGTGCTTGGCCATCACGTAGATCGAGACACCGGGTTTGCCGTGCTTGCCTTCCACCGAGGAGATGTTGATGATGCGGCCCCACTTGCGCGGCAGCATGTCGCGCAGCGCGTACTGCGTGCACCAGAAGGTCGACCACAGGTTCCACTTGAGGGCGTCTTCGAGCGCCCAGTCCTCGAGGTCGACGATCGGGGCATGGCCCGTGCCGCCGCCCGCGTTGTTGACGAGGATGTCGATCTTGCCGTAGCGCTCGATCGTGCCCTTGATGAGCGCTTCGCAGCCCTCGCGGCTCTTCACGTCGCCGGCGATGAAATGCGCCCTGTCGCCGGCGTTCATTTCGCGCAACGCCTGCTCGCCCTTGGCCGGCGTGCGACCGTTCACAACGACACTTGCGCCCTCGGCCAGGAAGTGCTCGGCGATTGCACGGCCGATTCCGCGCGTTCCACCGGTCACCAGCGCAACTTTGCCCTGAAGTTCCATCGAAAACCCCTGTTCTCCTCGCCCGGCCCTCGGGCGTTTGCGTAGAGTAGCCGTGCGTCATACAGGCGGAAAGCGGGGCGGCAAAAACGTCCCGAAAATCACCGAACCAGGAGGGGAATCGTGTCGAAGGAAGGTCTGGCAGCGCTGAAGTTGGCCGTCGCGGAGGTCAAGTCGGTGATCACCACCCTCTCCGATGAGGAGTGGTCCCGCCCAAGTGGGTGTCAGGGGTGGAGCGTGCGCGACCTCGTCGCACACATGAGCTCGAACTACAAAGAAACCGTCGACCCTTCTCCCCCGCCGGCCGAGCCGATCAACCTGCCGGCCGAGCGGATGATGGACATGCTGGTCGAGC
>CAZKVD010000183.1:0-2098 GCA_964556145.1 uncultured Bifidobacterium sp.
CCTCGGGCAGGATCGGGATCGCGATACGGACGAATCCGTAGGTTCCCAACTTCAACAGGATGGCGGCCAGGATGACCGAGCCCTGCGTGGGGGCCTGCGTGTGGGCGTCGGGCAGCCACGTGTGGAAGGGAAACATCGGAACCTTGACCGCGAAGCCGATGAACATGCCCGCGAAGATCCACACCTGGGTGTTCTTTGCAATCGCGCCACCGTTCTCGACGAGATACGGGATTGCGAAGCTCTCTGCCCCGGTCTTGAAGAACAGTGCGAGGAATGCCACCAGCATCAGCGCAGAACCGAACATCGTGTAGAGGAAGAACTTCAGCGATGCGTACTGGCGGTTCTCGCCACCCCAGACGCCGATCATGAAGTACATCGGCAACAGCACGAGTTCGAAGAAGACGAAGAAGAGAATCAAGTCCTGAGCGATGAACGTTCCTGCCATGCCTGTTTGGAGCACGAGCATCAAGATGAAGAAAGCCTTCGGATTCCCCGGTGACGGCACGTGGTTCCAGCTGTAGATCATCACGAGCACGGTGATGACCATCGAGAGGAAGTACAGCGGCAGGCTGACTCCGTCGACGCCGATGTAATACGAGCTCTTGATCACCGAGATCCAGTTGGTCTCGGCGACGAATTGCATCTTGCCCGCCTGGTCGTAGTCGAACTGCGTCATCGTGTAGACGCCGACGCCCAGCGTGGCAAGCGCAGTGATCAGTGCCACCGCCTTGTTCAACTGTTCCTCGGCCTTGGGGATGAACAGCATCACCAGCACACCGGCTAGCGGTAGGAAGGTGCCGACGCTGAGCACCCAGTTGGCGTCACGGAGTTGGTCCATGCCGAATTGCTCCTCAGGTGTTGATGATGATTAGGACGAGGCCGGCCACCGCCGCAGCGGCAAACAGCAGAGCCCCGTATTGGTTGACTTTTCCTGACTGAACGGGACGCAGAGCACCGCCCGCACCGCGGGCAACTGAACCGGAACCGTTCACTGCACCGTCGACCACTCGTTGGTCGACGTTGCGATAGACCCAACGTGCAACGCCCTTGGCGCCGATACCGGCTCCGTTCACGACGCCGTCGAGCACGTTCTGGTTGATCCAGTACGCACCCTTGGCGATCGGGTGGGCGATGCCCCTCACGATGATTTTTTCGTAGAGGTGGTCGAGGTAGTACTTGTTGACGAGGAACGCATGGCCCGCGGCCAACAGCTTGTTCCTCTTGGTCAGGCCGAAGAAGAAGCCCGACTTGCGTGTGTACAGCTGAACGCTGATGAGCCAGCTGAGGACAATGCCGGCGAAGACGATCAGCATCGACAAAGCGGCCTTCGACCACTTGAACGGTGCGTGCTTGACGTACGGCGCGTAGCAAACACCGGCTTCGGGTGTCTTCTTGCCGCAGTCGGATGCATGGCCGTGGCCATCGCCCTCGGCCGAGTGAGCCGCTGCTTCCTCACCGCCACCTTCAGCCGGCGCGGCCGCCGCCATCAGTGGCGCGGGTGCCAACTTCGCCTGCGGCGACACACCCTCTTCGCCGGTCGCGACGGTTTCCTCGGTGGCCACCGCCTCGGCAGGCGCAGTGGAATCCGAGGTTGCCGACATCAACGTCGGCTCTTCGCTTGCAACGGTGGTGTCAGCCGTTGCGGGTGCGGTGTCGGGGGGCATGGTGTCGGCCGTGCGCAATCCACGCATCTCGCCGATGGATCCATGGTCCATGTCGGCCACGACCACCGGTCGCGGCTCGACCCACTTCTTCATGTTCTCCCACTTCTCACCGAAGGGGGTTGCGTTCAGGAAACCTGCACCGATGGCCAATGTCGCAAGAATGATGAGCGGCACCGTGATAAAGGCGTTCGACTCGTGCGGGCCGTGCGACGCGTGCGCATCGTGTCCGTGGTCATCGTGCGCGTCATGGCCGTGTGCGTCGGCTGCCGCGTGCGCATCGTGGCCGTGTGCGTCATGGCCATGGTCGTCGTGGCCGGCTTCTTCGTGGTGTTCGCCTGCGGCAGCACCGCGCGGCTCACCGAAGAAGGTGAGGTACGTGGCCCGCGTCATGTACGCGGCGGTCATGAACGCGCCGACCAAGCCGACGATCATGA
>CAZKVD010000184.1:0-2094 GCA_964556145.1 uncultured Bifidobacterium sp.
TCAGCGCGTGATGCGGCTGCGTAGGTGCGACACCCAGTCGTCGGCGTCGCGCCAACGCACATCGGCATGTTCGCGGGCGTTGTGCGCCGCCTGGCCGGCCGCCGGGAACGACCCGAAGAACTTCACGCCACCCTGCTTGGCGTGCAGTTCGCGCAGAGCATCGGCCATCAACTCGTCGCCCACGTGGCCGTCGGCGTAGATGACAAAGCAGTAGTCACCCAGCCCCGAATTCTTCGTGGGCCGTGACTGCAGGTTGTCGATGTTGATGCGTCGCGCGGCGAACTCTTGCAGGATCGAAATCAGGCTGCCCGGTTCGTCGGCACGCTGGAACACCACGATCGCCGTGCGGTCGTGGCCGGTTGGTGTGGGAACCGTGTCCTTGCCCACCAACACGAAGCGCGTCTGGTTGTTGTCGTGGTCGGCGATGTCGCGCGCGATGACGTCGAGTCCGTACATTGCGGCGGCCGACTCGGGTGCGATGGCGGCAACGCCGGCCAACTTGTCTTCGGCAATCCGCCGCGCAGCTTCGGCCGTACTGGTGACCGCACGAATCTCGGCCTTCGGCAGTTCCTTGCGCAGAAATGCATGACACTGCGCGGTGGCCACCGGCATTGAATGCACTTCGGCAACGTCGCCGATTGTCGTGCCGGGCAATGCCAAGAGATAGTGCTTGATGTCGAGAACGACCTCGCGCTGGATGTAGAGATCGTGGTCGAATACAAGTGAATCCTGCGTGAGGTTCACGGTTCCTTCGATCGAGTTCTCGATCGGCACGAACCCAAGATCAATTTCACCCGCTTCGACCGCGTCGAGAACGTCGGGAACGGTGCGGTAGGGCACCAATTCACCCGCTGCCAGGTCGGCCTGCGTGCGCGCGGCCTGATCGGTGAAGGTGCCGAACGGCCCGAGAAAGCCGATGCGACGGGGGGCGGGTGCACTCACGATGGGAAGGCTAGGCGAGGAGATGCCAACATTGGCCCATGTTTACCGAGACCCTCCGCCAACTGCTTGCCGATGTGGCATCGGGCGCGACATCGGCCGACGATGCCGTTGTGCAGTTGCGCCGCCTGCCCTTCACGCAGGTCGGTGATGCTCTGGTCGACCACCACCGCAACATGCGCATCGGAGTACCCGAGGCCATCTACGGGCCGGGCAAGACACCCGAGCAGTGCGCGATGATCGTCGGCGAAATGCTCGCCAACGGTGAGGGTCCGGTTCTCCTCACACGCGTCGATGACAACCAGGCCAAGGCAGCACTCGCCGACAACCCGGGTGCACAACGCGCATCGAACACCTATGCATGGCGCCTGCCCGACCCGAAGGATGCAAAGCCACACCGTGTTCTCGTCGTCAGTGCGGGAACAGCCGACGTTCCCGTCGTCGACGAGGCGATGCTCACCCTGCGTGCCTACGGATTCGCCCCCGAGCGCATCGTCGACGTCGGCGTGGCCGGTCTTCACCGTTTGCTTGACCGCGTCGACACCATCCAGTCGGCCGAAGCCATCGTCGTCGCCGCAGGAATGGAGGGGGCACTCGCCAGCGTCATCGGCGGTCTCAGTGGCGCACCCATCGTGGCGATTCCCACCAGCGTCGGCTACGGCGCATCGCTCGAGGGTGTCACGGCACTGCTCGCCATGCACGCCTCGTGTGCCGCCGGCGTCACCGTCGTTGGCATCGACAACGGTTTCGGCGCTGGTTGCGCCATCGCACGAATCCTGAACCAACGCCCATGAACACTGCGTGGGTGAACTGCGGGGCGGGTGTCGCCGGCGACATGTTGATGGGTGCTCTCATCGACGCAGGTGCCGACGCCATGGCAATCGCCGACATCGTGTCGGGTCTTCACCTCGACGGCTGGGCTCTCACCGCCGATCGCGTCGACCGCTGCGGAATTGCCGCCGCCCACGCAATCGTCGTCGAACATCATCACCACGATGACGAACACCGACACGACCACGCGCCGCACCGCCCCTATCGCGACATCGTCGCGATCATCACCAACGCCGACATCCCCGACACGGTGAAGTCGAATGCGCTGTGCGTCTTTCGCACCCTCGGCGAGGCCGAGGCCAAGGTGCACGGCGTCGCCCTCGA
>CAZKVD010000185.1:0-2049 GCA_964556145.1 uncultured Bifidobacterium sp.
GTCAATCGTGGCGCCCAGGTAGATGAGGCGTGACTGCGCGTGGTCGCCCTTGCCACTTCCGTTGTGCTGATGGATGGTGATGCCGTGGCGCACTTTGAGGCCCGCCGCCGTTGCGGCGAGCAGTCGGACGCCAAGTTCGGCATGGTCGCGGTCGTAGTACTTCGAACTGCGGACCACGCCGATCAACTGTTCCGTTGCCTGCAGATGCGGGATGTTTCCCTTGATGACCAGGCTGTCGACGATCGACACCAGGACAGGTGTCGCATCGGACGGAATGGGTTGCACCCCGTGCGTTTGGCATGTTGCGATGATGGATTCGGCGAGCATCTGCATCGCCTCGATTTCGGCATCTCCGTAGGCACCGATCGGAACATTGCCGTTCAGGCGGGCCACCTGTGCATGCGACTGCGGTGTCCACCCCGGCACGGCGCCGGCTCTCCCTGCGATGTAATTGTCAACGAATGCACGTTGCGTGCGCGAATCGACTGCGAACGGAATCACTGCCTCGTCGGGGGCGTGATCTTCGTTCCAGGTACTGATGCCGAGGATCTCCTTGACGAACATCTCGAGCGGTGACTTCACGAACGAAGCAAGTGATCCGAGATCGATCACACCCGAGGTGGTGGCGGGAGCCACCGAAGTGGCCACTGGGGCACGCACGACATTGGAGCCGACCTTGCCGGCTACGTCACGCACACCAACTCCGTGTGCCCAGACGCGGCCGGGGATGATCCCGCCCTCGACGAAGTTACGGGTGCTGGTGGCGTGCCGGGGATGCAGGAACTCGATGTCGCTTCCGGCGTTGTCATCACGCTCGCCCGCGCCGTGTCGGCGGGCAAAGTCGACGAATTCGGCAAGAGCCGTGGTGAGGGGAATGATTGCGTTGTTCTGAATGCTGCGTCCGTCGCAGGTGATGATGACCTGATCACCCGCAGCGAGGACCGCATCGAGGAGTTGGCGGCGCGAGTCGATACGTGGGTCATCGTCGCCGATGAAGACCTGTCGACCGATGAGGTCGTCGCTTTCCAAATCTCCCCCGCCAAAGGCACCATCGTCGATGCCGAGCAGGCAGACCACTCGGTACGGCACACCACGAAGCGGCATGAGCGAGGTCGCGGTGACTGCACCTGTACGCAACGGCTGGTGACCAGGAATACCCGAAATCTGGCCGAGCAAAAGCGTCGCGACCTCGGTGAAAGGAACTGCCGCACCCAGTTGGCGCGACGAACCATCGGGGGCGAGGACGATGGTGCTCGAGGCGAGATCGTCAAGAAGTTCGAATGCACCGGCGACACGGTCACCGTCGCCACACAGGGAAACGACTACGCGTTCGATGTCATCGCACCAGTCGGCCACATGACGAGCGACGTCCCCGCGGGCGGCAAGTTCGAGAGTTTCGATCGCATCGAACACCTGGACGAGGCGCGAAAGTGCATCGATGTCGTCGACTCCGACATCGTCGAGAGGCACGACACCACCCAATTCCATGGCGGCCGCTGCGTCGGGCAATGCCGCGCCCAGCATCGAACGTTCGATTGCCGCCCGCCACGTGTGCACGCTGTCGGCCTTTGTTGCCAAACCTGCAGCTGTCCGTTGGTCGGCCGACAGACCCCAGCGCACGCGCGTGCGGTCGATCTGGCGCTGCCAGGTCGACACTGTTTCCCCATCGATACCCAAGTGGGCAGCAACAATCGGTGATGTGGCAACCGCGAGGAAAGACGAGACGTCGAACCGTCCGGTCATGAGCTCGAGCAAGTTGGCGAGGAACTCGGCCCCCTCGTTGACGAAGCGCAACTGTCGCTCGGCAACCGCGAGAGGGATCTTGACCTGCGTCGCAACGCCGTCGACTTCGACGGTCACGGTGCGGTCGAACACCGCCTCGAGGATGGGTGCCGACTCGGCGAGTCGCGGCGAGACGATGACGACCTCGTGCGGAGCGAGATTGTCGAGATCGCGGAACGCGTGAAGCAATGCGTCGTGCAGCACCTCGACCTGACGGGTGAGGTTGTAGCAACGGTGAATCTGCAGCGAGAGATCATCGGCAGTGCG
>CAZKVD010000186.1:0-2045 GCA_964556145.1 uncultured Bifidobacterium sp.
TGACTCCTGACTCATTGCCGGCCCGTTTGGACGATGAGGGCCGCCAACACGAGGCCGATCGTGAGAGCGATTCCGGCAAGACGACGCTTGCCGAGACGCAACGCCGAGTCGACGGCAACCGCGCTGACGAGAACGACACCCACCACGATGTCCTGCGAGGGAGAGTCGATGCGCAGAAGCACCATGCCCGAGCGCAGCGACTGCATGATGACCGCACCGAGCACCGCGCCGGCGATCGTTCCGATCCCACCGGCGAAAGACGTGCCGCCGATGACTGCCGCCGAAATGACGTCGAGCTCGTTCTGCACGCCGAGGTTGGTGACCGCAGCGTCGAGACGCGCGGTTTGGATTGCGGCACTGATGGCACACAGCACACCCATCAACACGAACGTCAGCATCATCGTCTTGCGCGTGTTGATACCGCCAAGCTCGGCTGCTTCGGGGTTCCCACCGATCGCGAACACGTAGCGCCCGAAACGACGACGACGCGCGATGTAGACCATGCCGACGGTGACCGCGATGAGGATCACCACGGGATAGGCAACACCGGTGGGATCGCCGGTGATCGGCGATTCGTACCCAACCGCCACGAATGCGATACCGGCGAGGATGACGATGCATCCGAACACGGCGAGTCCGATGTCGACGCCGAGAGGTCGCACGCCCAAGTCGTAACGACGACGACGGCGACGCGCGAGATAGATGGTGAGACATGCGCCGATACAACCGATGATGCCCACCAGCCAACTGCGCCACTCGCCGAGCGAACCATTGGGTCCTCCACCGAGCTTGCTGAAGGTGTCATCAAGGGGCGAAAGCGTTTGCCCCTGTTCACCCATGCGGAAGATGAGGCCGCGCCACACGAGGAATCCACCGAGCGTGACGATGAAGGCAGGTACTCCTCCGTAGGCAATGACCGCACCCTGAACGGCGCCGAGGGCTGCGCCGAGTGCGATGCCGACGGCGAGAGCGATGATCCATGTGTACCAACGACCAAAGCCGAGGTCGAACGTGTCGGGGATCCACCGCGTCTGCACCATTGCCATGACGTAACCGAGAAGACCGAGCAACGATCCAACCGACAGGTCGATGTTGCGGGAAACAATGATGAGCACCATTCCCGTGGCCATGATGGCGATCGAGGTGCTTTGAACCGAGAGGTTCCAGAGGTTGCGCGACGTGAGGAAGTCGCCGCCCGAGAGAATGTGGAAAGCGACCCAGATGACTGCGAGCGCGGCAACCATGCCGGCGAGTCGGGTGTCGATTTCGGTCGACGCAATGATCGAACGCCAGCTGCGTCGTTGCGGTTCGGACTTGGCGCTGTCTGAGTGGGTGGCGGTCACGCCTGATTCTCCAGTTGTTGGTGACAGAAGATGGAAAAGACTGAGGGAAAACTTAGGCCAGACGCTCACGTGCCCTCCGCCCCGAAGGGCGGAGGGCACGCTGCGTGTCAGTGCTTGTCAGTCCCGATTAGGGGCAAGCGGCGACGGAACCTGCGGTCACGCCCTGGCAGAGGGTCTCTGCATCGGTCCAACCTGCGTCGACGACCTCACCAAGGTTTTCCTGGGTGATGGGCTTCGGGGTGAGGAAGATCGACGAGATCTCGTTGCCACCGGGGGTCGTGAACGGAGCCGCGCCGGAGATGGCCGAGGCATCGGGGTTCGCGCACAGCGCAACCGCTGCTTCGCCCGCTGCCTTGCCGAGCTCACGTGCATCCTTCCACACGGTCAGCGACTGGGTGCCGAGAGCAACGCGGTTCAGCGCTGCCTGCTCTGCGTCCTGACCCGAGACGGGCACCTTGCCGGCGAGACCCTGGGCCTCGAGAGCGGCGATGACGCCACCGGCCATGCCGTCGTTCTCTGCGAGAACGGCGTCAACCTTGTTGCCTTCTGCGGTGAGGACCTGCTCCATGGTCGCCTGGGCCTTTGCGGGGTCCCAGTTGTCGGTGTAGGTCTCGCTGACGATTTCGATGTCGCCGGCTGCCACTGCCTCACCGATGACCTCTTCCATGCCCTCGCGGAGGAAGTCGGCGTTTGCGTCGGCCT
>CAZKVD010000187.1:0-2044 GCA_964556145.1 uncultured Bifidobacterium sp.
TCAGCACGTGCGTCGGCATCGGTGGCGACCCGGTTCCCGGCACGTCGTTCGTCGACTGCCTCGCCGAGTTCCAAAAGGACCCCGAGACGCATGCGATCATCATGATCGGTGAAATCGGTGGTTCTGCCGAGGAAGAGGCGGCCGAGTTCATCAAGGCCAACGTCACCAAGCCGATGAGCGCCTACATTGCCGGCGTCACCGCACCGGCCGGCAAGAAGATGGGCCATGCCGGCGCCATCGTGTCGGGCGGCAAGGGAACCGCACAGGGCAAGATGGACGCACTGCGCGCAGCCGGCGTGAAGGTGGGTCTGAACCCCACCGAAGCCGGTTCGCTGATGGCCGAAATCGTCAAGGGTCTGAAGTAGTCCGAGCCGAGTCGACAGTGCCCCGCGCCTTACTCAGCGTCCACGACAAGTCGGGGATCGAGGAGTTTGCGCGGGGCCTTGTCGTATCCGGGTGGAGCATCGTCTCGTCCGGTGGAACCGCCGCCGCACTTTCCGCCGCGGGTATCGACGTCACCGACGTCGCCGAGATCACCGGGTTTCCCGCGATTCTCGACCACCGCGTGGTGACCCTGCATCCCAAGGTGCACGGCGGAATTCTTGCCGACACGTCGAAGTCCGAACACGTTGCCGACATGTCGACGTACGGAATCGAGGCATTCGATCTCGTCGTTGTCAGTCTGTATCCGTTTGCGTCGAAGCCCGGCATCGAACTCATCGACGTGGGTGGACCCGCGATGATCCGTGCGGCTGCGAAGAACTTCGCCCGTGTCGGTGTTGTCGTCGACAAGTCGCAGTACGGGCCGGTGCTCGACGAGATTCGCGCGAACGGTTCGCTGTCGGATGCCACACGTCGTGCGCTGGCTACACGAGCATTCACCACGACTCGCGACTACGACTCTGCAATCGTCGAGTGGATCACCGAGGGCGCCTCGCGGTCGGTCCATCTCGAGCGCGTCGACACACTGCGCTACGGAGAGAATCCGCACCAAACGGGCAGCCTGTGGGATGTTGCGGGCGCGCCGGGTTGGTGGCGTCGCTCACGCCGGTTGGGTGGCAAGGAGATGTCGTATCTCAACGTCTTCGACGCCGATGCAGCATGGCGTTTGGTCAACCGCTTTTCCTCGCCCGCAGCGGTCGTGGTCAAGCACGCCAATCCGTGCGGAGTCGCCACATCGACAACCATCCATGATGCCTACACACGCGCGCACTCCTGCGATCCCATCAGTGCATTCGGCGGCATCATCGCGTTGAACCGCGCGGTCGATGCAGTCACGGCAAGCTCCATCAACGAGGTGTTCACCGAAGTGGTGGTTGCGCCGGGGTTCGATGACGATGCCCTCGCGATTCTGCAGTCGAAGAAGAACCTGCGCATCGTCGAGGCCGAGGCTCCGGGTGTTTCAGGACTCGAGTTGCGCAGCGTCAGCGGGGGAGTACTGGTGCAGGACACCGATCCCGTCGATGACAATCCGGCCACGTGGAAAGTCGTCAGTGAAAAGCAGCCGACGGCCGATCAACTCGGGATGGCATCGTTTGCATGGCAGGTGTGTGCATCGGTCAGTTCGAACGCCATCACGATCACGAATGATTTTTGTGCAGTCGGCATCGGCGGAGGACAACAAAACCGTCTCGATGCCGCGCGGCTGGCCTGTGAGCGGGCGGGCGATCGGGCAATCGGCGGGGTTGCGGCAAGTGATGCCTTCTTCCCGTTCAGGGACGGTCTCGACATGCTCGCTCGGGCGGGTGTGGCCGTTGTGGTCGAACCGGGGGGAAGCGTGCGCGACGACGAAGTCATCGCTGCCGCGAACGAGCAGGGAATCGTGCTCATCTTCACGGGTATGCGTCACTTCCGTCACTAAACTGAAGGCAAATGGCCCGCATCACCGATCTTCTCGCTGCCGGGCGCACGTTCTCCTTCGAGTTCTTTCCCCCGAAGACCGACGCGGCCCAGCTTTCTCTCGGTCGCACCATCGCCGAACTCGAGGGTTTGAACCCCGCATTCGTGTCGGTCACCTACGGTGCGGGTGGCAGCACCCGCGAGC
>CAZKVD010000188.1:0-2032 GCA_964556145.1 uncultured Bifidobacterium sp.
CTCGGCCGAACTTGCCGTCGAAACCGCCAAGCTCGCAAGCGCCCGCTACCTCGACGCGCTCCCCACGTCGGGCAGCAAGACCGGCCACGCGTTCCGCGACCTCGACCTCGAAGCCAAGGTGCTCAAGCTCGCACAAGACACCGGCATCGGCGCGCAGTTCGGCGGCAAGTACTTCTGCCACGACGTGCGCATCATCCGCCTGCCGCGTCACGGAGCAAGCTGCCCCGTCGCGTTCGCCGTCAGTTGCAGTGCCGACCGTCAGGCGCTCGGCAAGATCACCGCAAAGGGTGTCTTCATCGAGGAGCTGGAAACCGATCCGGCACGTTTCCTTCCCGAAGTCACCGAAGACGACCTCGACGGTGAAGTCGTGAAGATCTCCCTCACCCGCCCGATGTCGGGAATCCGCGCGACGTTGTCGAAGTACCCGGTGAAGACCCGCGTCATGTTGACCGGCCCGATGGTTGTCGCACGCGACATCGCCCACGCCAAGATCAAGGAACGCCTCGACTCGGGTGGGGGCATGCCCCAGTACTTGAAGGATTACTGCGTCTACTACGCGGGCCCCGCAAAGACACCCGAAGGAATGGCGTCGGGTTCTTTCGGACCCACCACTGCGGGCCGCATGGACAGCTACGTCGACGAATTCCAGGCAGCCGGCGGCAGCATGGTCATGCTCGCCAAGGGCAACCGTTCACGACAGGTCACCGACGCCTGCAACAAGCACGGTGGCTTCTACCTCGGATCCATCGGCGGGCCCGCCGCACGTCTCGCACTCGACTGCATCACCAAGGTCGAAGTGCTCGAATATCCCGAGCTCGGCATGGAAGCAGTGTGGAAGATCGAAGTACAGGACTTCCCCGCCTTCATCGTCGTCGACGACAAGGGCAACGACTTCTTCGACTTGGTGAACAAGCCGATGCCCGGAGCCACCGCCGTCAATCTGAGGAAATAGCAAACGGGCGGGGTTTCCCCCGCCCGTTCGGTCTTTCTCGCCAGATTGCGATTCATTATACGAAACAACCCGACGACTTTCGTCGTCGGGTTGACTACTCGAGTGTCCCTGCATCGCCAGTGCGGGTGAGAACACAGCACGAGCTTGTTCCCTCTTTCGTTTTGTTGGAGCCGAAGACCGGAATCGAACCGGCACCTTCAATCTGGCGAGAAAGACGTGCTGCCATTACACCACTTCGGCACCAACCACATGTGTGGTCGATGTTCCCGAAGTCGGCAAGCGAAGTTTTCAGATTTCGGCGGCGAGTTCGCCGAGACGTGATTCACCGGCGGCGGTTTGCCCGCCGCGTTCCACGAAGTTGCGCATCGCAGTTTGCGCCGGGGGCGTGCCGAGCAAGCGGTTGAACTCGCCCGATTCAGCGAGCAGATCGGCTTCGAGATTTCCGTCGGCGCGAAGAACGGCTGCCTTTGCCGAGGCAACCGCAGCGGGCGGGAATTTCGCGATACGCGCGGCGAGACGGTCGACGAACGGCCACAGTTGATCCGCACTCAATGAACGGTTGGCCATGCCCCACTCGGCTGCGGTGTCGGCATCAATGTCGTCGGAACCGAGGATCATCTCCATCGCCCGGTTACGGCCGACGAGACGCGGCAAACGAACCGTCCCGCCCGCACCCGGAACTATGCCGAGCGCAACCTCGGGCTGGTTGAACACCGCAGCATCGCGCGACGCGAAACGCATGTCGCATGCCAGCGCCAACTCGTTGCCACCGCCACCACAGCGACCCTCGATCACCGCAATGGTTGCCTTGGGCATCGTGCGGAAGTTTTCGCACATGATGTCGAAATCGTGCAGCTGCTTCGGCACCGGCATGTCGTGGGGCATCTGCAGAATCAACGAGACGTCGAAGTGCGCGATGAAGAAACCGGGCACCGCCGACGACAGGACGACGACGTGAACCTCGGGGTCGGCCGCAAGTTCGTGCGACACGCGCACCATGTCGGCGTACAGCGCGAGATCGAAGAGATTGACCGGCGGGTTGTCGATGACGACGCGCGCGACTCCCCCATCAACCGACAC
>CAZKVD010000189.1:0-2005 GCA_964556145.1 uncultured Bifidobacterium sp.
TTTTCGCGCGAAAATGCGCGAAAAGTGGCAAGTGAAATTAAGAATCTTTTCGAAAGTGGGGGTCTTCGGACCCCCACTTTTGTTGTGTCCGTAGAATTCGAAGGGTCATGTTCGAACGCCCTCGCGCCCGACTGATTGCGCTCGTTGTCGGGTGCGCATCGCTTCTTGGCGTCGCGGTGCCGCTCTCGGCGTCGGTCAGTGCATCGTCGGCGAACATTCAGAACCAGGTCAATGCACTGTTCGACGAACTCGACCGTCTCGAGGCGCAGATGGATGTGGCCTCCGAGCGTTATGCCGAGGCCGTCTCGATGCAGGACGACCTGAAGCAGCAGATCATCGACTCCGAAGCCCGCGTGGCCCAGAAGGAATCCGAACTGTCGACGATGCGTCGCGACCTGGTCAAGGTTGCACAGCAGGCGTTCATGAACGGCGGGCGCAGCAACAGCCTCACGTCGTTGCTCACCGACCCGGGTGGGCTGAACGCCACGGTTCAACGTGAACATTTGTTGGCCGTTGCCCTGAACTCGGGGGCGAATTCGACCGACGAGGTCGATGCACTGGTCGAAGATCTGGAACTCGAACGCAAGGCGCTCGAGAAGAAGCAAAAAGCCGCAGAACGGGCCGCCGCTGCGGCAACGGCCGAATTCAAGTCGGCCGAGGACCTGGCGAATTCGTACCAACGAAAGTTGAACAAGGCGCAGGCCGACCTCGGTGAGGCCCTCGCAGTCGAACGGGCCCGTCGCGACGAGCTGGCCTTGCAGCGTTCGGCGTCGTTGGCGGCCAAGTACAAGGCCGAGGCTGCGAAGTACAAGGTCAAGGCCCCGTCGTCGAGGGCAGGGGTGGCCGTTCAGTCCGCCCTGGCGCAGTTGGGAGTCCCGTACCAGTTTGCGCGCAGTTCGCCGGGTGTGGCTTTCGACTGCTCGGGCCTCACCAAGTACGCGTGGGCCCAGGCGGGTGTGTCGTTGCCGCACTATTCAAAGGCCCAGTACCAACTCGGACCCCGCATCCCGATTCAGGCCGTTCAGCCGGGTGACCTCATCTTCAGTCGCACCCCGATCGGCCACGTTTCCATCTACATCGGCAACGGGAAGATGGTGCATGCCCCGCGGCGCGGTGACGTGGTGAAAGTCGGAGCAGTGTCCTGGGAACGCGTTGTCGGTATCACCCGGCCGGGCTGATCCCCGTTCGACGCGCCGCAACTAGTCTCATCGCGTGATTCACGAAGAGCGCGTGTCGCGTTGGCTCGAAGACAACATCGAAGGTCTCGTTGCGCCGTTCAGTTTCGACATGATTGCGGGTGGTAGGTCGAACATCACGTATCGCGTGCACGATGCCAACGGCCGCACGGTTGTGCTGCGACGTCCACCGATCGGCCACGTTCTCGCAACTGCACACGACATGGCGCGTGAACACCGCATCATCTCGGCAGTTGGCACCACCGACGTGCCGGTGCCCCGGACGCTTGGGGTGTGTAACGACGTTGTCGTCAACGACGCGCCGTTCTATGTGATGGACTACGTCGAGGGTGTCGTGCTCGATGGCCAGGCCAAGGCGGCCAACATTGCACCCGCCACGCGTCGTGCGTTGTCCGAGGATCTCATCGATGTGATGGTGCGTTTGCATGCTGTCGACGTCGACGACGTTGGTCTGGGTGATCTCGCCAAGCGTGATGCGTACGTCGAGCGACAGATCAAGCGTTGGAGCACGCAGTGGGTGAATTCGAAGCAGCGCGAGCTGCCTGCGATCGACGAGGTCGAACGCTTGTTGCGAGCGGGTGTTCCGCAACAGCACGGAACGGTGATTGCACACGGTGACTACCGTTTCGGCAACTGCCTGTCGAACCTAGACACGGGCCGCATTGCTGCAGTGCTCGACTGGGAACTGTGCACGTTGGGCGATCCGATGGCCGACATCGGGTACCTCGGCGTCTATTGGAGCGATCCGGGAACCCCTGCTCGCCGTGAAAACGATCCGTCGGGGCTCGAGGGGTTTCCCACCTACCGCG
>CAZKVD010000190.1:0-1987 GCA_964556145.1 uncultured Bifidobacterium sp.
CGCTCGCCCGTGCGACCGTTGCGCAACCACGCCTTGCCCGTGGGCTGGATGAGGCGCTGACCGTCGACACCGTCGGGGTTCAGGTTGGCGAGGATGTTCTGAATCGTCGGGTGCTTGCCTGCAGCCTCTTCTTCGTCCCAGTGCGCGCCGTCGAAGACGGGCGTGGCGATGAAGCGTGCGGGCGCGGTGGCGGGACGAGTCTTGACTTCGGTTCCGCGCATGGCCTGGCCGATTGACTCATTTGACTTCGGATCAACCCAACCCCAACGTGCGCAGTATCCAAGGTGCGCTTCGAGCACCTGGCCAACGTTCATTCGTGAGGGAACGCCGAGCGGGTTCAGGATGATGTCGACCGGAGTTCCATCTTCGAGGTACGGCATGTCCTCGACCGGAAGGATCTTCGAGATGACACCCTTGTTGCCGTGGCGGCCGGCGAGCTTGTCGCCCACCGAGATCTTGCGCTTCTGTGCGACGTAGACGCGCACCAACTGGTTGACGCCCGGCGGGAGTTCGTCGCCGTTTTCACGCGAGAACACCTTGACGTCGATGACCTTGCCGGATTCACCGTGCGGAACCTTCAAGCTGGTGTCGCGAACTTCACGTGCCTTTTCACCGAAGATGGCGCGCAACAGGCGCTCTTCGGGAGTGAGCTCGGTTTCGCCCTTCGGAGTGACCTTGCCGACGAGCACGTCGCCGGGGCCGACTTCGGCACCGACGCGAATGATGCCGCGGTCGTCGAGGTCGCGAAGGATGTCGTCGGACAGGTTCGGGATGTCGCGCGAAATTTCTTCTGCGCCAAGCTTGGTGTCACGTGCGTCGACTTCGTGTTCGTGGATGTGGATCGACGTGAGTACGTCGTCCTTCACGAGGCGCTCGGAGAGGATGATTGCGTCTTCGAAGTTGTAGCCCTCCCACGGCATCAGTGCGACGAGGAGGTTCTTGCCGAGCGCGAGTTCACCGAGGTCGGTCGACGGACCATCGACGAGCAGGTCGCCCTTCTTCACCTTTTCGCCTTCGCGAACGCGGATGACCTGGTTGATGCAGGTGTCCTGGTTCGAACGGCGGAACTTGGCGAGGTTGTAGCGCTTCTTGCCGAGCTTGTCGTACTGCACGGTGACGCTGCGTCCGGTGATTTCGGTGACGGTGCCGTCGTCGAGCGCAAGCAACAGGTCGGCGCCGTCGCGCGCTGCGCGGGCTTCGATACCGGTACCGATATACGGGGCCTCGGCGCGGACCAGCGGAACGGCCTGACGCTGCATGTTCGCGCCCATGAGTGCGCGGTTGGCGTCGTCGTGCTCGAGGAACGGAATCAGTGCGGTTGCAACGGAGACGATCTGCTTGGGCGAGACGTCCATGTAGTCGACTTCAGCGCCGGGCACGAAACCGATGTCGGTGGTTGCGCCGAAGAACGACTCGGCTTCGAGCATCTTGCGCAGATCCTCGAGGCTGGCAGCCTGCGGCGAACGACGAACGAGAACGCGCTCGTCTTTGAACGTACCGTCGACATTCAGTGGTGTGTTGGCCTGGGCGACGACGTAGTTCTCTTCTTCGTCGGCCGCCATGTAGACGATTTCATTCGTGACGCGACCATTGACGACCTTGCGGTACGGGCTCTCGATGAAACCGAACTCGTTGACACGCGCGAACGTGCTGAGTGCGCCGATGAGTCCGATGTTCGGACCTTCCGGGGTTTCGATCGGGCACATACGGCCGTAGTGCGAGAAGTGCACGTCACGGACTTCGAAGCCTGCGCGCTCGCGGCTGAGACCACCGGGTCCGAGGGCCGACAAACGACGACGGTGCGTGAGGCCCGACAGTGGGTTGACCTGGTCCATGAACTGCGACAACTGCGAGGTTCCGAAGAACTCCTTGATTGCGGCAACAACGGGTCGAATGTTGATGAGGGTCTGGGGCGTGATGGCCTCGGCGTCTTGGGTGGTCATGCGCTCGCGCACGACGCGCTCCATGCGCGACAGACCGATGCGCA
>CAZKVD010000191.1:0-1913 GCA_964556145.1 uncultured Bifidobacterium sp.
TCGGTGATGATCATCTCGGGCATGGTGACGGTGAGCGCAACGATCATGTGGTGCAGCGGCAGCGGTTCCGGATCGTCGGGGATGTACAGGCCGGCCGGCTTTTCGTCGCGCACGGCGCCGCGCAACACGATGGTGCGCTCGTCTTTTCTGTAGGCCTTGACGACGTAGCTGCGGTCGTGGATTTCCTCGAGGTTCGCGTCGGATGGCGGGGGGAGAATGTCGGTCATTTGATGTCTTTCACGATCTCGCCCACGTTGTGGTCCATCGCGGCGATGAGGGGGCGCATGTGCAGTTCTTCGAGAAGTTCGTCGCCGCGTTCGTTGCCACCCTGCAGGTTCGACGTGATGACCTGTGCAACGCCCTGCTGCAGCAGTGCTGCGCGGTAGTCGTACCACAGGCGGTCGAGGGTGAATCCCTTGAAACCCGGCTGGTCGGCGGCGAACTCGCTGACCTTGGTGAAGTAGTGGTTGAGAAGGTGGTCTTCGTGCGTGCGGCGCATGTCGGGTGTGAGTGACGCTGCGAGAAGGTTGCACACGTCCCATGCACCGACATGGCGGGTGCTGAGCTGGAAGTCGATCATCGTGATGGTGTCGGCACCGGCGCTGCCACCGAAAAGATAGTTCTCGGCGCGACAGTCGGTATGGGTGAAGGTTTGGTGGCCCTGCTGCACCCACCAATCGAGCATGTCGGGGTAGAGGTCGCACGCCTTGTGCAGTGCGTCGAGCATTGCGCCGTCGAGGCGTGGGCCGAAGTGCTCCTTGAAGTGCGGCCACTGGGCTTCGGCCATTGCCTTGCCCGCTTTGTAGAGCGGGTTGTTCATGGGTGGCAACCACGTGAGGTCGTAGAGCTCCTTGGTTTCCCAGAATGCGGCGTGCAGTCGTGCGACGGTTTCGAGAATGCGCTCGGCCTCGTTCAGCGTGAGGCCGGTGATCTGGTCGGGGCAATGGGCGCCGGTGATTTCTTCGATGAGGATGATGAAAGGGAGTCCACTGTCGCCGCAGTCGGCGTAGTACGGCTTGGGAACGCGGATCGACAAACGCGTCGCGACGTCGCGGTAGAAGTTGACTTCGCGCAGGTAAAAGCCCATGGCCTGGGCGAGGAACTGGTTCTCGGGTGCAGGTGACTGGCACTTGGCGACGATGGTTGCCGGTCCCGCGCCGGGGCCGTCGACGTAGTTCAGCGTCAGTCGGGCGAGTTCACCGAGAATGCCGACGCCCGTGCCGAAGCGTTGGACGTCGAAGCTCGTCACGCGGCCGACGTCGGAGGGAAGAACCTCGTTCAGCCAGTCGACGCTGATGTCGGCAATTTGTGCAGGTATCTGTGGCATGCGAGTCCCCCGATCGCAGTAACGGAAAGTGTTTGGCTTAGTTCGACTGGCCGAGGCCGTCGAGCAGCGTGTTCCACGCAAGGGTGGCGCACTTGATGCGCACCGGGAACTTGACGACACCGCGCAGTGCTTCGAGGTCGCCGAGCGGCTTCGACTCGTCGAGCGGCGGCGCGTTTTCGTCTTCTTCCTCGATCGACATCATGTTCTTGAATCGACGCACGAGATTGCGAATTTCATCGACTGACTTGCCCTTGACCGCAGCCGACATCATCGACGCCGAGCTTTGGCTGATCGAGCAACCCTGGCCACCGATCTTGATGTCGGACACGACGCCGTCTTTCACGTCGAGATACACCTGGATCTCGTCGCCACACAGTGGGTTGTGGCCCTCGGCGCGCACGGCGGGCGGTGCGAGTTCGCCACGGTTACGGGGCGTCCGATAGTGGTCGAGAATGATCTCGCGGTAGAGGTCTTCCAATCCTGGCATCGGTGCTCCGGTCGTTGTCTTTCGCTTGCCTTCTGGAATGCGGTAATCAGAAGCCGAACAAGTCTCCGGCATTGGCCAGTGCATCTGCAAGTGCATCGG
>CAZKVD010000192.1:0-1885 GCA_964556145.1 uncultured Bifidobacterium sp.
GCCTTGGTCGGGTCGAAGCCACGGCCATCGGCGACATCGACACCCAGACACGCAACGGCGTGGTCGACGTACGCGTGCACGACGAGGCCGAGGCGGTTGCCGTCGCAAAGCAGTACCTCGACTTCTTCCTTCACCGGCGCACCGAAACCCGACCGGGCAACGACTCCGCGTTGCGCGATGTCGTTCCCGAACAACGAACGCGCGTTTACCCCGTACGTGATGCGAACACCCACCTCGTTGACGGGGCCGACTGGCCGGAACTTCGGCCGAACTTCGGCGTCGGCATCGTCACCGCACTCGGCCGCATCGGGGGCCACTCGGTTGGAATCATCGCGAACAACCCCGCACACCTCGGCGGAGCGATCGACAGCGACGCGTCCGACAAGGCATCGCGTTTCGTGCAACTGTGTGACGCACACGACCTGCCCATCGTCTCGTTGTGCGACACGCCAGGATTCATGGTCGGCCCCGAGGCGGAGAAATCTGCCCAGGTCCGCCACTTCGGTCGCATGTTCGTCGTCGCGGGCAGCATCACCGTGCCATGGCTCACCGTCGTTCTGCGAAAGTGCTACGGGCTCGGAGCACAGGCAATGGCGGGCGGCACCCTGCACGGCCGCTACCCCACTCTGTCGTGGCCGACGGGGGAATTCGGCGGAATGGGCCTCGAAGGTGCGGTGCGACTCGGGTACCGGCGCGAGCTCGATGCCATCGCCGACCCTGCCGAACGACAGGCCCTGGAAGACAAGTTGATCGCCGCTGCTTACGAACGTGGCGGCGCGCTGAACATCGCCGCTCATGCCGAGATCGACGAAGTGATCGACCCCGCCGACACCCGCATGCGTCTCATCGCCCTGCTCAACGCCGCACCCATGCCGGCACCACGCCGGGGCAAGAAGCGCCCGATGATCGACACATGGTGAATCCGCAAACATGGTGAAACCGCAAACTTTTGCATTCACGGTTGCTGCGTTGTTGGCCACAACGTCGTGCGGCGACTCGGCGCCGTCGGCCGACACTGCAGCCGACATCACCGTTGCCCCTTCGTCCACCCTCCCCTACGAACCCACACCACTCGAATGGAAGTCGTGTGACGGAGTTGAATGCGCCGAATTGGTGGTTCCCTACGACTACCTCAACCAACCGTCGGGCACCTTCACCCTGAAGCTCAGCCGCCAGCGTGCGTTGAAATCGACCGAACGTATCGGTGTGCTGTTGGTCAACCCGGGTGGGCCCGGTGCGCCGGGAAGTTCGCTCGCACAGAATGCCGCCTACTACTTCAGCCGCGACGTCATCGACCGATTCGACATCGTTGCGTGGGACCCGCGCGGCACAGGCGAATCGACACCTGCCGTCGACTGCATCGACAACTACGACGACTACTTCACTCAACCACTGACGGCCGAAAAGGGGCAGCAATTCGTCGACGCTTGCATCGAACGCAGCGGCGAGATCCTCCCCCACGTCGGCACAGCCAACTCGGCGCGTGACATCGAAGCAATTCGTCGGGCACTCGGCGAAGACGAAGTCTCGTATTTCGGCTTTTCCTACGGCGGCGTACTGGGCCTCGTGTGGAAGTCGATGTTCCCCGACACGGTGCGGGCCATCGTTCTCGACGCGCCTCCCAGCCCCATCGCCAGCAGGGCCGAACGCATTGCAAGTCAGGCCGCGGGATTCGACAAGGTTCTCGGCGAGTTTCTGAAAGAAGGCGGTCGCGTCGCCGAGTGGGACGCCGTCACGACGAATCCTCCGTCGGGCCTCACCAAGCAGATGATCCTGGCCGGAGCAATCTCGGCGCTCTACGACGAAGAAACATGGCCCGAACTCGCAGACGCACTCAGCGCCGCAGGCAGGCGGGGCACCAGCCGGCGGGGGGCCGCCGGGGCGA
>CAZKVD010000193.1:0-1842 GCA_964556145.1 uncultured Bifidobacterium sp.
CTGCATGTACTGCGGCATCTGCGTCGAGGTGTGCCCGTTCGACGCGCTGTTCTGGAGCCCCGAGTACGAGTACTCGGAGCCGCGGATCGCCGATCTTCTCCACGACAAGTCGAAGCTCGGTGAGTGGATGGAAACGGTGCCCGAAGCCCCCGAACTCGAAGCCGGCGCCGAGAAGAAGGGCAAGAAGTAATGGTTGCCCAGAACATTGCCTTTGGCATCGTCGCCGCGATCATGGTCTGGGGTGCCCTGCGGGTCGTCACCGTCAACAACGTCGTCCACGCAGCGCTGTGGCTGGTTCTCGTTCTCGCGGGGGCGGCTGCCCAGTACGTGATTCTTGCCGCCGAATTTGTTGCGATCACCCAGGTGCTCGTCTACATCGGTGCAGTGATGGTGCTCTTCCTCTTCGGCACCATGCTCACGCGTGCACGTATCGGTGTCGAAAAGGAACTCAACAACAAATCGTGGTGGCTCGGGGTTCCCGCGTCGGGCTTGCTGCTCGGCGTCATCACCCTCGCGTTGCTGTCGGGCTTCGGTGACGAAGAGCTGCCGAAGGATGCTGCAGTGGTCTCGACCCAAGAAATCTCCGACCAGATCTTCGGCCCGTACCTGCTGCCGTTCTGGGCTCTGTCGTTCGTCCTGCTCGTTGCCGTCATCGGCGCGATCGTTCTCGCGAGGAAGGACTGACCAATGCTCGTCAACCAGTTCCTCATCCTGGCCGCGGTGCTCTTTTGCATCGGCGTTTACGGCGTCATCGCCCGTCGTAACGCGGTCATGGTGCTGATGTCGATCGAGTTGATCCTGAACTCGGTCAACCTGAATCTGCTCGCGTTTGCGCTGCGCAATGGCAGCGTCGACGGACACGTGTTCGCGTTGTACATCATCGCCGTCGCAGCCGCTGAGGTGGGCGTGGGTCTGGCCCTCGTTCTCCTCGTCTATCGCAACCGCAGGTCAATCGGCCTCGAAGAGCTGTCGGAGATGAAGGGCTGACCATGTTCTCTGCATCCGAAACTGCCGCGATGACCCTCGAGTCGGGCTGGTTCCTCGAACACGCGTGGATCATCCCGATCATTCCCGCCGTTGCGTTTGCCCTCATCATCTTCTTCGGAAAGAAGTTGCCGATGAAGGGCAGCGAGCTCGGCATTTTGTCGATGCTTGCGTCGCTGGTGTTTGCCGCCGGCGCAGGTTTCCAGTGGATCAACCGCGTCAACGGTGCCTCGGAAGAGCAGTTCATCGATCCGGTCATCAAAACTTGGACGTGGTGGCAGAGCGGTGGTTTCGACCTCACGATCGGTCAGCACATCGATGGTCTGTCACTGACGGTTCTCGTCGTTGTTGCCTTCATCTCGAGCCTCGTTCAGATCTATTCACTCGAGTACCTGCGCGGCGACCGTCGCTACACGCACTTCTTTGCCTCGCTCACTCTGTTCTCGGCCGGCATGATGAACATGGTCATCGCCGACAACATGATCCAGCTCATCCTCGGCTGGGAAATCATGGGCCTCTGTTCGTTCATGCTCATCGGCCATTGGTGGGAAGACGGCGCCAACAGCCGGGCGGCCCTCAAGGCGTTTTTCACGACGCGTACCGGCGACATCGGCCTTCTCGTTGGAACCAGCATTCTTTTCTTCAGTGCAAACGGCTGGACACAAGAGCATCTTGGTGTCTCGGGATTCAGCATTCGCGGCCTGTCGGCCTGGGCTCTCACGGGAGACCCAAGCAGTGTCGCGATCACCGCGGGCGCATTTGCATTGTTCATCGCCTGTATCGGCAAGTCCGGCCAGTTCCCGTTGCACACGTGGCTGCCCGACGCCATGGCGGGTCCGACGCCGGTCAGCTCGCTGC
>CAZKVD010000194.1:0-1829 GCA_964556145.1 uncultured Bifidobacterium sp.
GCCCGGCACCAACCACCGTCCCGCGGGCAACCGCCACCACGCAACCCAAGACCACCACCACACAGGCAAAGCCGCCCACCACGCCGGCCCCGCCCACGACACTCGCCCCCATCGCCACTCCCACTACGGCAGCACCCACAACCCCCACGAACTCGTGCACCGCACAGGGCCCCTGCAAGGTCGGACAAACAGGCCCCGCCGGCGGCATCGTCTTCTACGCAGCCACCTCGCCGCAGGCGTGGGGCCAGTACATGGAAGTTCGCCCCGAGGCGTTCGAACAGATCATCGCCGACACCTGCAACCTCAGCGCGTACGACACTTACGCCGCAGGAAAACTCGGCGACGGCATGAAACAAACGACCGCCGTCATCGCCGCCTGCGCAAAAGACGGCAAGCCCACCGCAGCCGGTTCCTACGCCCGCGTCGACGCCTACAAGCAGAACGGCTTCGACGACTGGTTCATTCCGTCAAAGGATGAACTGCAACAGCTCGTCAACAGCAAGGTCGTCACCTTCGCCACCGACAAAGACCTGACCAGCGGCACCTGGGCCATGAAGCCCAACGACCCCGCCAACCGCGGCTTCGACGTCGTCTGGGGCGTCAAGAAGGAAGTCATCGCCGGCACTGCCGCAAGCTCGCGCGGTGGCACCGTGCGCAACGTCGAAATCATGAGCGACGGCTCGCAGTCGTACGGAAACCCCAACAACCGCTGGGGCTGGATCTACATCGCCCGCGCCTTCGGCCCCAAGGCCTGAAAGCACACCGGCACCGAAAAGCTTTAGTCTGAGCGCATGACAAAACGTTTCATTGCACTCGCGGTACTCGCCAGCCTCGCCCTTGGCGCCTGCGGCGGCAGCGACTCGGGTACCTCGGAAGTCAAGAACGGCCTCCCCCAGGCGTCGCAGACCAAGCCGCAGCAGGGATCCGGCGTGCGCACCAAGAATGCGGCGCTACCCGCCACCACAGCACCCGTAGCGACCATCGCTCCGTCGCCCACAGCCATCGAAGCCACGCGCCGCGAAGTCCTCGGCTCATTCGACGAAAAGACGTTGACATTCACGTTCACCAAGCCGATTCCGCGCTTCGAAATCATTTGGTACGACGATGCCAAGCAATCGCCCAGTCCTAACTGGGAACGGATGAATGCAACTTCAGTCGAGTTATTGAGGACGAACTACCGCCACGACGACACACATCTTCGAGCAAACCTAAACTTCTACTTCGGTGCCACGAAAGTATCCACCTTCTTAATGCTCCCGCAGGTGCCCGGTTTCGAGAAGGGGCCGTGCAGCTTCCGCTTCGAGATCAACAACATCACGCCATGTATTCCCGTGTCCGGTGCGGTGTACCAGTGGTTCGACGACTTCAAAGCAATCGGTGATCCACAAACGTTGACATTCCCCACCAACGCACCCGCGAGCACGGTCAACTTCTGGAAGCTCGGGCCACCCGCCGGTACCACGCGGGTCAAGGCTCGTTTCACCTTCGCACGAGGCGGCGGAACCGAAGACGCTTACTTCAACGTCTACATGTTCAAGAACGACATCATCACGACCTCACGCACCGGCAAGATCATCCCCGCCGTCATCAAGGGCACCGACATGAGAGGAATGAGATAGGAGAACTTCAATGACACAACGCCGCACCGTCATCGCCGCCGCTGTTGTCCTCACTGCCGTCGCCGGAGCCGTCTTCGCAACTGGATCGGCCGGAGCCGAGACGTACAACCTCCCCCGCCGGTCGACCACCACGAAGGCCCCCAACACGATCCCCATCTGTTACTCGGGCCCCAACTGCCAGCGCACCAAGAACGCCGCGCTCCCGACGAC
>CAZKVD010000195.1:0-1743 GCA_964556145.1 uncultured Bifidobacterium sp.
GGCTTGGTGGCCGTGGGCGCCGTCTCCCGATCTGTGCCTCTCTCACAACGACTGGTGAAGACCGGTGTAGATGACCTCGAAACCATGGTCGCGAAGGGCCCGGGTGATGGTTTTGGCACCGCGGTCATGGCCGTCGAGGCCGGGCTTGGCGACAACTACTCGGTAGGGGCGTTTCACAAGAAAGAAACCCTACGCCGTTGTGCGCGGAAGTCCCCAACCCGCCACACTGGAGGCGTGGTGACCCCCGGCCCCCGTTTCCGGCTCCGTAGCCCCCTTGCCCGTGCCGTTGTGCCCGTGGTCGCGGGCATCGTCTTCTTCGCCCTTCTCTTCGTTGCCCTGTGGGGTGCCGCGTCGCTGATTTCGCGCAATCCCGAGCGCATCACCAACCTCGGGGACCAGATCTTCGAGGTCGGCTCGGTGCAGCAGATCGCAGACTCGGACTATACCAAGGGCCCCATCCTTTACCCCGACCTGCGCGACCCGGACGGCACCCGCAGCATCGTGATCGACCACCAGGGCAACCAACCCGCCGAGGGCTGGCGGGTCTTCTACGCCTGGCCCGCCGACCGAGACGCGAACTGCATCGCCACCCAGGTCGAAGAAACCAGCACGTTCACCGACTGCGAAGGTCGCACACTCGACATCGAACAGCTCGCCCGTCCAACCGACGTGCGGCCGTTGGTCGAGAACAAAAAGACCCTCTACATCGACCTGCGCGTCAACGACGGCAAGTAGCGCCTACGCGTTGACGGCCGACAACAGTCGGTCGACGAAGGTTTCGGTGTGCTCGTCGAGCTTTGCGCGGTGCAAGGCCAATCCACCCACGACTTCGGCGCCACGGCTCTGCAGCGTGCGGGTCATCACATCGAGTGTCTTTCCCGGGTTCAACGCAAAGGTCGCGAACGTCGCCACCTTCTTGTCGCGCATTGCCGGCAATTTCGCAATGCCACCGATGCCCCACGGCGCCTGGCCAACAACGAACAAACCGTGCACCCACGTGCCAACCAACACGATGTCGGCCTGCTGGATGGCACCATGGTTCGGACGACGAACCGGGTCGAGACCCACGATCGACCAACCCACCTGCTGAAGTTCGGAGCCGATCTTGTCGGCCGCCTTCCAGGTGTTGCCGGTGAGACTTTCGACGAGGATCGCTGCCTTCATGGCTCAGAGTCTACGACGAACCGTCCAGCGCCCGAGGAAGCGGATACCAACGCCAAGACCGAGAAGGACGAACACCCACGGAAGCATTGATCCCGAGTCGGAACCGGTGGCCGGAAGTGCCGCCTTGGTTGACGACACCCGACGCACAACCGACTTCGTGGCCATGGCTGTGACACCAACGTCGACCGCAGCAACGCTCTGCGTCTGAACCTTTGCGACTTCCATCGTTGCGGGATCAACGGCGAGCGACACGATGCTTTCTTCGGTACCCGTGCTCATGCGCATCACGATCGTCACCGGTCCGGTCGAAGTTCTGTTGGTCCCCGCCGCGACCTTGATCACGACGTTGTCCTTCGGGCCGTCGGTGTCCTTCGCGTCGATCGGCAACGTCGTGGTGGTCGACCCGTTCTTCCCCGCCGCAGTTGTCGAACTGGTCGACGCAGCAGTCGAAGCCGAACCCGCAGGTGTCGTGGTTGCAACGGTCGAAGACGACGCGGATCCCGACGACCCCGCGATCGTCGAGGAAGTCGAAGACGAGGAGCCGGCGGTTGTTGATGACGTCGATGAAGCAGGCGCAGT
>CAZKVD010000196.1:0-937 GCA_964556145.1 uncultured Bifidobacterium sp.
TGGCTTGTTCACCCTCGCCTGCCGAACGGCGACCCTGGAACAAAACCGAGTGGGTCAACCACACGTACACCGTGTCCTTGTTGCGCTCTTCGAACCGCACCGAGCAGAACGGCAGCCACTCGGTGAGGTCCCAAAGACGTTGATACATCCCGTGACTCGGCTTGCCGAACCCAGCGCATGCATCGATGCGCATCACAACCGTGTCGTTGAACCGGCTGTACAGGTGAACCCGCATCTGGACGTCGTCATTGTGTTTGACGAACAAGAACTTCGACGCCGACGTACCCTCGCCGTCGTTGACGATGCGCCCGAAGCGCCGCAGAACCTCGCCTGCCTTTTCCAGCAGTTCGCCGGGCACCTCGCTCACTTCACGTCTCCGAACACCTCGTCCGTCCACTCGTTTTCCAGGAAGTCCCAGAACGTTTCGTTGTAGGTCTGGTACAGCGGCCAGCAACCGTGCAACCACGCGTGGGCGTCGGCATGCGACACCCCGAAGTGGCTCATGTACCAGGCCTTCAGCACCAGACCAGTGCGCGAACGACCACCGTGGCAGTGCACCACCACATCGTGACCCTCGGCCGCAAAGGCCTCGATCGCTTCGACGGCATCACGGACGGCGAAACGCAGCATCGGGTTCTGCAGCGGACCTTCCTTGTCGCGCATGTAGACCTCGCGGCGGTGTGCCCGGCCGGCAAAGCGGTCATCGACGATACACATCGACACCACGGCCATGTCGGCGCGCGACTCGGTCGCCCCTTCCAGGTTTGCTGCATGCACGCCCGCACCCGAACGCGCCGCAGCAACCATCGCCGGCCCGCGGGGGGCCTCGGTGGGCGTGCGTGATGCCGGGCCACGACCAAGCAACGCACGGGCCAGATCGTGGAGATCCATTGCCGAGTACGACGCCACATGCCCGTCGGGTCGACGCAGTGATCCG
>CAZKVD010000196.1:947-1743 GCA_964556145.1 uncultured Bifidobacterium sp.
GTCGATCAGGGCTCCAACCGGTTGGTGAAGCCCGCCGCGCTCGACGCAGCGATCCGTTCACCGCGGAAACCCAGCGTGACGGGATGCCCTGCAAGCCGTACACCGCGCCCGCGATGGCACCGGTGACCGCAGCAACCGTGTCGGTGTCGCCGCCCAGGTTGATTGCTGCGATCACCGCATCTGCAAACGAGCTGGTGGAACGAACAGCCCACACCGCCTGCGCGACGCACGTCCACGCCGAACCGTTCGAAGGTCCTTCATCGGTGGAGGGAGACCACTTCGGCGACAGCAAGGCTGCGTAGCGGTCGCATTCTTCTTTCGGAATGCCCGGAAGCACCGAGAACCCTTCGACGCGCAGGTGAATGTGTGTGTCGAATGCGCCCGACACGATGGCCGATCGCACCAGCTCGGCAACCACGGCGGCGCCAACGCCCACACCGGCATCGAAGTGCGTCAGGCGCGCCTGGTCGAATGCGATCAGCCATGTGTCGATGCGGCCCCAGCGCACACCCGCGATGCCAACGGGCACCACACGCATGACGCCACCGTTGCCACCGCTCTGGCCCAACAACCGATGACCGGTCTCGGCAGCCTTGTGCCACGGAGCGCCCGACCGCAGGGCGGCCGACGTGGTGGAGCCGACGTCACGAGCACCCTGCACCCACGCCGCAAAGCGATCAAAGGTGTGTGCGGGGTCGAACTTGCCGTCGAAGGCCACAAGAGACTCGGCCAAGGCCACCGCCATCTGGGTGTCGTCGGTGAATTCACCCGGAGCCCACCCGAATACTCCGCCACC
>CAZKVD010000197.1:0-1731 GCA_964556145.1 uncultured Bifidobacterium sp.
GTCGTCGACATGTCGACGATGATTTCCGGTCCGCTCACTGCGATGATGCTCGCCGACTACGGCGCAGACGTCATCAAGATCGAGTCACCCGGCCAGGGCGACTTGATGCGCTACCTCGGCACGCAGAAGAACGGTCTCACGGGTCTCTTCCACCTGAACAACCGCGGCAAGCGTTCGATCAACCTGAACGTGAAGTCGAAAGAGGGTCTCGAGATTCTCACCAAGCTCATCGCGGAAGCCGACGTGTTCGTGCAGAACTACCGACCGGGCGCGCTTGAGCGTCTCGGTCTGGGCTACGAGGACGTGAAGAAGTTCAACCCGGGAATCATCTACGTGTCGATCAGCGGTTATGGCCCCGACGGCCCGAACAGCCACCGTCGCGTGTACGACAACGTCATCCAGGCAGCCAGCGGTGTGGCGTCGGTGCAGTCCGACCCCGGCACGGGCAAGCCACAGATGCTGCGCAACCTCGCCTGCGACAAAGTCACCTCGTACACGGCGATGCAGTCGGTTTGCGCCGCATTGTTCGCACGCGAGCGCGGCACCGCAGAGGGCCAGCACATCATCGTCGCCATGCTTGACGCCGCGGTGTCATTCCTGTGGCCCGATGCCGGCATGGACGCCACCGTTCTCGACGACGATGCCACCCGCATGCCGACCCTCGGCGCGAACTACAACGTCACCGTCCTCGAAGACGGTTACTGCGCCAGCTCTGCCGTCAGCGACGTCGAATTCAAGGGCTTGTGGGCCGCACTCGGTCGCCCCGACCTGGCGGAGGACCCGCGCTTTTCCACGGCCGCCGCACGTTCGCAAAACGCCGGCGAACTGGTGAAGACGATGAAGGAACTTTCCTCGAAAACCAAACTCGCCGACTTCCTGCGCGTCGCAGAGGAACACGATCTACCGGCTTCACCCGTCAACTCGATCGCCGACCTTCCGAACGACGCGCAGATCAAGAACAACCAGATCTTCGTCGAGCGCACGCACCCCGTGATGGGCAAGGTTCGCGAGGTGCGCCCCGCCGCACGGTTCAGCGACACCAAGCTTCGCGTGTCGAGCCCGGCACCGATGCGTGGCGAGCACACCGACGACATCGTGCGCGAGATCGGCCTCGACCCCGTCGCCCTGCGCGAAGCAGGCGCGATCTTCTAAAAGGTCAACGCGTCAGCGAACGACCGACGATCTCTTTCATGATCTCGGTCGTGCCGCCGTAGATGGTTTGAATGCGGCTGTCGGCCCATGCTCGGGCAATCGGGTACTCGCGCATGTAGCCGTAGCCGCCGTGCAACTGCAGACAACGATCGACGACCTTGTTCTGCAGTTCGGTGCACCAGTACTTCGCAGCAGCCGCCTGCTCGGCGCTGAGCTTTGCTTCACAGTGCAGTTCGACGCAACGGTCGACGTACACCTGGGCGATCTGCACCTCGGTGGCCAGTTCGGCGAGGAGGAACTTCGAGTTCTGGAACTGCGAGATCGACTGACCGAAGGCCTTGCGCTCTTTGGTGTAGTCGAGCGTCCACTTCACGGCGGCATCGGCCACTGCGATGGCACCAACGGCGATGCCGAGGCGTTCCTGGGCGAGGTTCGTCATCAGGTACACGAAACCCATTCCCTCTTCACCGAGCAGGTTCTCTTCGGGAACCTCGACGTCGTTGAAGAACAGCTCTGCGGTGTCTTGGGCGTGCATGCCCAACTTGTCGAGGTTGCGGCCGCGCTCGAAGCCCTTCATGC
>CAZKVD010000198.1:0-1723 GCA_964556145.1 uncultured Bifidobacterium sp.
GGTTTTGCAGAATATAAACCCGACTGGAAGGGTCGACAATGCAGTTCCCCATCAATCTGAATCTGACGGGCCGGCGAGTGCTGCTCGTCGGCGGTGGACGCATCGCATTGCGCAAGGCCGAGCAACTGCTCGCCTGCGGCGCCGACCTCACTGTGCTGTCCCCCGAGGTGGTCGACGACTTTCTCGACATGGGCGTGACGCTGGTGCAGCGTTGCTACGAAGCCGGCGACGTTGCAAGTTTCCGGCTCGTCGTCACGGCAACGGGCAACATCGAAGTCGACCAACAGATTTTCAATGAGTGCGAGTCGCTCGGCATCTGGGTGAACTCCGCGGACGACCCGGATCGCTGCACGTTCACGCTTCCGGCGGTCCACCGCCAGGGTTCGGTGATGGTGACTGTTTCAACGGGTGGCGCAAGCCCTGCGCTGTCATCGTTTCTGCGCGCGCGGATTGCCGAACTGATCGGACCCGAGTTCGCCGACATCGCCGCCGAACTGGCCGCACAGCGCGCCGACGTTCATGCACGCGGCGCCAGCACCGAAGACATCGACTGGCGACCCATCATCGAGCGAGTCCTCGTTGCACACGGAGTCACACAGTGACGGTTCATCTGGTGGGTGCGGGCCCGGGCGACGCCGATCTACTGACGGTCAAGGCGGCGCGGCTGGTTGCCGCGGCCGATGTCATCGTGCACGACCGACTCGCCGATCCGTCGATTCTCACTCTTGCGCGCACTGGTGCCGAGTTCATCGATGTCGGCAAACGTCCCGGCAACCCGACGCCACAGGAGAACATCAACGCGCTGCTCGTTCACCTGGGTAGCCAGGGCCTCGAGGTCGTGCGTCTGAAGGGTGGCGACCCGTACGTGTTCGGACGCGGCGGCGAAGAAGCCGACGCTTTGATCTCGGCGGGGATTCCCTTCGACGTGGTTCCCGGGGTCACCTCCGCGATCGGAGCGCCCGCCGCTGCGGGCATTCCCGTGACGCACCGCAACGTGTCGACGTCGTTCACCGTTGTCACCGGCCACCGCGAATCCGGTGGGTCAACCAACATCAACTGGGAAGCCCTCGCCAAAGTCGGTGGAACCATTGTCGTGTTGATGGGTGTGGCCGAGCGCGCAGCAATCGCAGCGCGCCTGATGGCCGGCGGCCTCGCCGGCGACACGCCGGTGGCCGCAGTGCGCTGGGGTACGCGACCCGAGCAGCACACCGTGCGCACGCGCCTCGACGAATTGGGCGCCGTGCACGTCGAAGCGCCGTCGACGATCGTCATCGGCGCGGTTGCGGCATTCGACTTCGAACCCACCGTGCGCCGTGCGGCCGTTTTGGAGGGCAACTGACGTGCGCCGCTCGATCGATGACATGCCACTCACCTCGGCCGACCTCCCCACGGGTGCAGACGACGCAATGGAGGTGTCCTGGGCCGTCGCAGTGTGCGACGACTACGACGACGCCGAACCCCGCATCGTCTTGACGGTCGAAGAAATCGGAAACCCCGGTGCGGGACTCGTTGCGCACCTCAACCCCGAACACGCCCGGCGCCTCCGCGGTGCCATCCACGACGCTCTCCGAGAAATCGGCGAGCAGGCAGGACGATGAAGGAGAAAACCATGACAGGAATTCCACCCGCCCCCCAGGCACGCGACCTCGACGCCGAGCAACTCGCCGACATCGAACGTTTCGAAACGGCCATCACCCAGTACCTCGCCGGCGAGATCGACGAG
>CAZKVD010000199.1:0-389 GCA_964556145.1 uncultured Bifidobacterium sp.
GCCGGCAGCCGAGGATCCTGATCGCTACACGCCGTTTGTTCCCCCGACGCTCGATGAATTGATCGCAATGTGCAACTACGCGAACAACCAACCGATTTCGACGACGAGTTGCAAACGGGGAACTCTGCGCTCGGATTTCAAGAATGATTGGTACTGGTCATCGAGCGTTCGCACCGGGTCGTGGGGTGTGAGGGTTGCGTACGCGGTGCACTTTGGTACGGGTGCAATCGCCTCGCATTCGCGCACGACGTCCCACTACATCCGTCCGATTCGACTCTTCAAGTCGAATGTCGACACCACTTTCACCACCACGACCACAACAACCACGTTGCCGCCGACCACCGTTCCGCGCAGCACGATTCCCCCGCGTACGAGTGTCCCGGCAACAA
>CAZKVD010000199.1:399-1631 GCA_964556145.1 uncultured Bifidobacterium sp.
CGGGTCGTACCCTCCACCGCCACCACAACCACAACCACAACTACAACAACGACAACGACGTTGCCGCCGACCACCGTTCCCACGTGCGCCAACGGCGGTGTCTGCAAGCTTGGTGAGACAGGACCCGGTGGCGGAAAGGTCTTCTTTGTGGGGGCGACGTCATTTGCTTGTGGTCCAAACCTTGACAAGCAGTGCAAGCACCTCGAGTTTGCGCCATTGAATTGGCGGACGACACCCGTTGCAGACTGCGTCCTCGGGGAGAAAAACGACTTCTTGGCGTGTCCATGGCCGACGGTGGCGAGTGGTGCGCGACCGGAGACGAGCAGAGCACGGGGAACAGGTGCCAAGAACACCGCAGCGATGTACGCGTTTGCGCCGACGCCGGGCCTGGCGGCGGTACGTGCCTACAACGGCGGTGGCAAGACCGATTGGTTCCTTCCGTCCGAACGCGAGGCAAACGAACTGTGCAAGTGGGGCCACGCGTCGTTCAGAGGTCCAACTCCCGGCGACCCAAACGTCGAGTGCAGGGCCATGTCGTTCGCCCTGATGTTCTCGGGCCTCATGCCGATGTGGACGTCGACTGACGTCTCGGCGGACCAAGCGTCGACCATGCAGGTGCTCAACTCGAACCCGCAGCTGTCCGTCGGCGATAAAACCGGTATCGGCCTGTTCTGGCCGATTCGCGCGTTCTGATCGTCAACCGATCTGGTCGGCGTCACGGCACATAGACATTGAATGCGTTGTCGACGTCGGTTCCGCTGAAGTAGACACCCACACCGAATTCGTTGGCCTTGCAGTTGGCCAGGGTGGTGACCACCGCAACTGCTGCGACCGATTCGTTGTAGGCAGAGACGACAGGCGTGATCTTCGTTGCGTCAGTGATGTCGGAGACCGCGACGCAGTACTTGTTGCCGGACTTCCGAGCGGTGATGTTCCTGCTGACGGTGGAGTCGACGGAGCCGTCGGCATTCACGCGCCCGTATGCCCGAGGCCCTGCGGGAACCGAGATGGCGGCAACCTTGGCGTTGATCATTGATTCAACCTGCTTCATCACTTCCGCATCGAGATGCGACAGTCGAACCGCTCCGTCGGAGAGTTTCTCGGCCGTGATGAGTCGGTTGGAAAGGTCATCGGTGCGAATGGTGAGATTGCGAATATCCGCCGAAAGGATGGAGTTGTTTTTGATGTCGGAAGTGTCGAACTGGATTACGCGAGGTGTGCCACCGAATGCG
>CAZKVD010000200.1:0-1628 GCA_964556145.1 uncultured Bifidobacterium sp.
TCGAGGATGTCGAGCGAACCGTTGCCGTTGTCGTCGACGTCGATCGAGTTCGGCACGCTGTCACAGTCGAGGTCCTGACCACCCCCGGTGCCGTTCAGTTCGGCGTCTTTCGGACTTCCGTCGGGGCATGTCGTTGCGGCGAGTTTGTGCAATGTCGACAACGATGCAACTTTTGCAGTACTCAACTTCACGCGTCCCGCCAGACCGGCACCCTTCGGCTTGCCGGTCGAATTTGCGGCGCGAACTCCGGCGGTACCAGCAGCGGTCGGCTTGGCTGCCTTGTACCAGCCACCCATTGCTTTCAGCACGCCCACGTTCAGGGTTCCCTTGGCCTGTGCCTTCAGGCCGACGATCGACTTGAAGAACTTGCCGCTCTTGACCACGCGGAACACCGCGGTTCCGATGTACTTGCTCGTTGCATCGGTGAACTGCAGCGTCGAGTTCTTCACCACCGTTCCGGGAACGCCGGTGATGCTGAATGCTCCCGACGCCTCGACGTTGGCACGGTACGCGCGACCTTTCTTCGTCAACAGGAACACCTTTGCGGCACCGGGCGCGGTTCCCTTGACCGTCACACCTGCAGCCTTTGCACTGGCCGCCGACATCGGCACTGCCACACCGGCGATTGCCACGACGGCCGCGAGAATGATCGAACGAACTTTCACGGGTTGACCCCCTTGTCCCGACCGCCCCAATCAATGCGGTGTACAAGTATCAGGTTAGTACGACCGCTATTCCCACTCAATCGTGCCGGGGGGCTTCGACGTGATGTCGTAGGCGACCCTGTTGATTCCGGGAACTTCGTTCACGATTCGGCTCGAGATCTTCTCCAGCAGGTCATAGGGCAGACGAGCCCAGTCGGCCGTCATCGCGTCGTCGCTCGTGACGGCGCGGACGATGATCGGGTGGCCGTAGGTGCGCTCGTCGCCCATCACGCCCACCGAGCGGATGTCGGCCAGAACGGCGAAGGCCTGCCAGATGCTGCGCTCGAGGCCCGCAGCGTGGATTTCCTCGCGCACGATCGCGTCGGCTTCTTGGAGGGTGGCGACCCGATCCGGGGTGACCTCGCCGATGATTCGCACACCAAGACCGGGGCCCGGGAATGGTTGGCGCCAGACCATCTCGTCGGGAAGGCCAAGCTCGGTACCGAGCCTTCGGACTTCGTCTTTGAAGAGCGCACGCAACGGTTCGACCAAACCCAGAGTCATGTCCTCGGGAAGTCCCCCGACGTTGTGGTGACTCTTGATCACCGCAGCGGTTCCGTCGCTGCCACCGCTTTCGATGACGTCGGGATAGAGGGTTCCTTGCACGAGGAATTCTGCGTCGGTGACGCCACCGGTGTTTTCTTCGAAAATGCGCACGAACAGTTCGCCGATCGTCTTGCGCTTTGCCTCGGGTTCGGTGACACCACGCAACTTGTCGAAGAACTTGTCGCCGGCGCGAACGTGAATGAGTTCGATGCCCATATTGCGCTGGAACATTTCGACGACCTGTTCACTCTCGCCCTTGCGCATCAGGCCGGTGTCGACGTACACGCACGTGAGCTGCGAACCGATCGCGCGGTGAACGAGCGCTGCGGCAACCGACGAATCGACGCCACCCGACAAGCCGCAGATTGCGCGCTTGCT
>CAZKVD010000201.1:0-1611 GCA_964556145.1 uncultured Bifidobacterium sp.
ACTGCGAACGAGAAGTCGATGGCGCTTGGTTGTCCGCGGTGTTCGACGTTGATCACCGGTGGATGTTCGACGACGATCCACGGGCCGACGCCGAGCGAGTTGATCCAGTGATCGAGGTGCTTGTCGAAGGTTCCCTTTGGCACCACCCAGGCCATCTGGCGCAGTTCGCCGAAGATCTGCATTGCGGTCGTTGGGCTGTTGGTCATTGGTTGGCCTTTTCGAAGTGGGCGAGTGCGTCGGCCTGCGCGGTGTGCGTGGCAAGCAGTGCGCGGGCGGGCATGACGGCCTTTGGCATCGACACGCCCAGCACCGCGGTCAGACGGTCGTTGGCGAAGTAGGCAGCAGCGAACTTTCCCTCGTCGGGGCTGCCCGCAACGATGCGCACGTCGGTTGCGTTGGTGCCGCGGCCGAGGAACTGGATGCGCGATGTGAACTGGTCGCTCCAAAAGAACGGAACGGCCGCGTATGGCGTGAGTGGTTGGTTGTTCAGATGTGCGAGCGCGTTGGTTGCCGCGTGTGCACCTTGTTCGGCGGCGGTCGTCCAATGTTCGACGCGCATGGTTGGTTCGATGTCTGCAAACAGTGCGTTGGGCCAACGCGCAACGTCGCCGGCAGCGAAGATTCCGGGTGCGCACTGCAGGTGTACATCGCAGACGATGCCATCGTTGATCGTCAGACCGCTGTTTGCCAACCAGTCGGTTGCCGGTGCGACGCCGATGCCGACGAGAACGACGTCGGCGTCGATGACCTCGGTGGCCTTGTTCTCGTTGGTGATGCGCACACCGGTGACGTGCGGGCCGCCGAGAATTTCCTCGACGCGCACGTTGCAGCGAACCTTGACACCGTTGTCGTGGTGCACGCGCGAGACGGCCGTGCCCATGTCTTCACCGAGTCCACGGATGAGCGGCGCGGGCAAGCCTTCGAGCACCGTGACATCACAGCCCTTGGCCTTTGCAGTGGCCGCGGCTTCGAGACCGATGAAACCCGCACCGATGACGACGAGGCGCTTGTTCGGCGCGAGCTCGTCACGCAATGCTTCGGCGTCATTGATGGTGCGCAGCGTGTGGATGCCCGTGTAGGTCGGTTGGTTCGGCAGACGGCGCACGATGCCGCCGGTGGCGATGATGCAGGCATCGAAGGTGACGGTGCCCTTGTCTGTTTCCACGGATCGTCCCTCGATGTCGAGGTGCGTTGCGGTTGTGCCGAATCGCCAGTCGACACCAAGGGCGACAATTTCTTCAGGTTTCCGCAGCGAAATTCGGTCGGCATCCCATTCGCCGGCGAGAAATTTCTTGGAAAGTGGCGGGCGGTCGTAGAGGCCGCGTGATTCATTGCCGATGGCAGTGATGGTGCCGTCGAATCCGTTGCTGCGCAGGGTTTCCGCTGCGCGCAGACCGGCCAACGATGCTCCGACGATCACCACGTGTGACACAGGGTCAGGTTACGACGATTGATGGGTTCTCCCTTACGCCGGCATCGAGATGACACCTAAAGTGTGCGCATGCCGAATCGCGCTGCTCCCCTCGACGAAATGCCAGAAGCAGGCCAGGCGATTCTCACCGCAGCCCGTGACATCGTGGAAAAGAACGGGCCGAACAGCCTGCGCGTGTC
>CAZKVD010000202.1:0-1529 GCA_964556145.1 uncultured Bifidobacterium sp.
TGTTTTGCCTTGGTGTCGCTCATCACCATGACTGCCGCCGCACCGTCGTTCAACGGACACGCGTTTCCGGCGGTGATCTCGCCGTCGGGACGGAATGCGGGCTTCAAGTTCGAGAGACCCTCGACGGTCGTTCCGTCGCGGGGGCCGTCGTCCGTCGACACGACAGTGCCGTTGGGCAAAGTCACCGGAGTGATCTCACGCTCGAAGAAGCCGTTCTTTTGATGCTCGACGGCGAGTTGCTGCGATCGTGCCCCGAACTCATCCATCTCGCGGCGCGTGACGCCCTCGACTTCACGCACGTTTTCCGCCGTTTGACCCATGGCGATGTAGATGTCGGGCAGCCCTTGCGGAGGGGTCCACGCGGGGTGGCCACCCTCGGCGCGCTGCTTCGTGCGCGCACCCGCATCGGCGAAGATCGCGTTGGGAGCCGAATCGCTGGCACCTGCGCCGTAACGACTGACGCACTCCACGCCGGCCGCGATGAAACAGTCACCCTCACCCGAACGAATCGCGTGCGCCGCCATGCGGATGGTCTGCAGACTGGACGAACAGTAACGGTTCACTGTGACTCCGGGAACGTCGTCGAGACCCGCGAGAATCGCCACTACTCGCGCAATGTTGAATCCCTGCTCTCCGGCGGGTTGGCCGCAACCCATCATCAGGTCTTCGATGTCGGCCGGCTTGACCTGAGGCACCTTTGCCATGAGAGCACGCACCATTTGTGCCGACAGATCATCGGGGCGCATGTCGACGAGCGACCCCTTGAAGGCGCGCCCGATTGGACTGCGTGTGGTTGCGACGATGACGGCTTCAGCCATGGTTCCCCCTGTCGTGGACTGAGACGACAAAACCCTAGCCACCCCAAGGGTTCTCGGCGCGCGGAGGTGCAGTTTCTGCGCGATTCTGCGCCGAGATCACTCTTGTGAGCTCCTCGTGCTGGAGCGGGTCATGAAGACTCAAGAGGCCCGCGTACCACCGCAGACCGCGGGCCGTACCGACCACTCGTACGGGCACGCGCTCGCCAAGGTCGTGGCCGAATTCGGTCGGCACGTCAACACGCTCGATCCCGGCATCGAAGAGTTCGTCTTCGGTTGCTACGAGTTCTCCCCCCGACATCAGGTACGTCTCGGCGTCGACGAAGAAAGTGAATTCGATCATCCGAATTTCAGGGAGGGCTTCGTGGTGATTATCCACGAGCGCATAATCTCACGACATGTCGACACAGACCTCATCGTTGCCCAAGGTCCCCCTCTCGGACATCAACCTCTCGAATCCCGAGTTCTGGCTTCAGGATCGCGCCTGGCGCTACGGCGCATTCAAGACGCTGCGCGACGAGTCGCCGTATCACTTCTTCGAGGAATGGGAATTCGAGAATTCGCCGATTCCCCGCGGCCCCGGCTACGTCGCACTCACCCGACACGACGACATCTGGCATGTGAGTCGTCACCCCGAGCTGTTCTGCAGTGGCAAGGGATCGAACATCGGCGACCTCACCGTGGAACTGAACGAGTTTTTCGGCTCGATGATCA
>CAZKVD010000203.1:0-1529 GCA_964556145.1 uncultured Bifidobacterium sp.
TCGAACTGCTCATCGCTGCAAAGCCCGACGTCTTGAACCACAACATCGAAACCGTTGCGCGCCTGCAGCGCGCGGTGCGTCCGAGCGCGGGTTATGCGCGCAGTCTGTCGGTGCTGGCGCGCGGCAAAGCAGCCGACCTCACCACTAAGTCGGGCATCATCGTCGGCATGGGTGAAACGATCGATGAAGTCGAATCAACGCTCGTCGATCTCGCCAGCGTCGGCGTCGACATCGTGACGATCGGTCAGTACCTGCGCCCAACCACTAACCATCTGCCGGTTGCGCGGTGGGTCGAGCCCGCCGAGTTCGATCATCTGAAATCGTTCGGTGAAGCGCTGGGCATCGGCCACGTCGAATCCAGCCCGCTCACGCGTTCCAGCTACCACGCCCGCGAGTCGGCCGAGTCGGCCGGGGTCGCCGTGCCGGTGGTGATCTCGTGAACTCGCGGGGCGGGTCGGCGCTGCCGTCGTCGGTGTTCGAG
The DNA here is from genome assembly GCA_964556145.1 of uncultured Bifidobacterium sp. Taxonomy (GTDB): domain Bacteria; phylum Actinomycetota; class Acidimicrobiia; order Acidimicrobiales; family Ilumatobacteraceae; genus F1-20-MAGs119. The sequence continues at coordinate 482 of CAZKVD010000203.1, forward strand.
GAACGCCTCGCCCGTGTGCAGCAGGCGATGGCCGCACGCGACGTCGACGTCGTGATGTTGTCGGTCGGCCACGACCTGCCGTATCTCACCGGCTACCACGCAATGCCCCTCGAACGGCTGACGATGCTCGTCGTGCCGCGAGAAGGTGTCGCGACACTCGTCATCCCGCGTCTCGAAGAGCCGCGTGTTGCGCCGCACCCCACCGTGTTCACGACGGCACCCTGGAACGAAACCGATGACCCGATCGCGCTGACCGCAAGGCTCGCAAAGGGCGCGCGCCGCGTCGCCGTCGGCGACCAGTTGTGGGCGCGCTTCCTCGTCGAGCTGCTGCCGCACATGGCAGGCGTCGACTGGATCCGGGCCGTCGACGTGGTGGGTCCGCTTCGCCGCGTGAAGACCGCGGCCGAAATCGAAGCCCTGCAGCGGGCCGGTGCCGCTGCCGACCGTGTCGCGGCACAACTCCACGCCGGCGACATTCCCCTCATCGGGCGCACCGAGGCTCAGGTGTCGGCCGACATCTCGCAACGTCTCCTCGACGAAGGCCACGACGTCGTCAACTTTGCGATCGTCGCTGCCGGTGACAATGCAGCGAGCCCCCACCACCATCCGGGCGGTCGTGTCATACGTGCCGGCGAGATCGTCCTCTGCGACTTCGGCGGGACCATGGCCGACTATTGCAGCGACATCACGCGCTGCGTTTTCCTCGGCAATCCGCCCACTGACGTTCGCGATGCCTATGCGGTTCTGAAAGAAGCGCAGGCCGCCTCGGTCGCCTCGGCGGTGGTCGGTGCCACATGTGAATCCGTCGATGCCGCAGCGCGCGACATCATCGCTGCCGCCGGCTACGGCGAGTACTTCGTGCACCGCACCGGTCACGGCATCGGCATGGAAGCGCACGAAGACCCGTACATTGTCTCGGGGAACACCGAGCTTCTCGAGGCCGGTCATGCCTTTTCGATCGAGCCCGGTATTTACATCCCGGGCAGGTTCGGCATGCGCCTCGAAGACATCGTCGTCGCCACGGACAGCGGCCCTCTCCCGATGAACG
>CAZKVD010000204.1:0-1519 GCA_964556145.1 uncultured Bifidobacterium sp.
CGACGTCCCAGCTGCGCAGGCGGGCACCCGAATTGTCGAGGGTGGCCACGCGGTTTGCGTTGACGAAGATGCGCCGGCGCTGGCTGGTGGCAACGAAACCCAGCACCCGCGGGGCCGAGGCGGTTCGGCCCGACACCACGACCACGTCTTCGAGGCGGCCGATGGTGGCGCCACCCGCGTCGAGCAACGGCAGGCGCATGACCCGGAATGCATAGATGAGGTCGCCTGCCATGCAGGCGAGATTACCCCCGCTTTCTCGTGAACCTGTGGCGATTTGCCGCGATCACTCGATACACGACGTCACCGACGTGGCGAATGCCCCACACCGACAACACATGTCCACATGCACGCCACCACCATCGCCGCGATCGCTTCAAGATCCCCGCGACGGCCAGCGCACGACTCTTCGACTCGCCTTCACCCACCAGCCACACCGAGGCATCCAATTGTTCAGCCGACAGGCTCGATGTCGACCCCGGGATCAGTTCGACGTCGGTGTTGCGCTCGACCCATCGCGCGGCCGCACTGCACATGGCACACGAGTCGTCGTACACCATGCATTGAGGGTTCTCGGTGTGAAAAGACTCGCTTTTCGCTACTCCTCGCACCCGGAACCGCGACATCTCGTCCCTACTTCTTCAACAACGGTGTGAGGATCTCGCCGGCCAGCGCCACCGACTCCAGGTCGTGTGCATCCGGCAGGTTGAAGATCAACCCGTCGAGACCCGCCGCCATCAGGTTCGACACTTCTTCGCCCACCGCGTCGCGATCGCCGATGATCATCATCGCCTTCATCCGCTCGAGGCGTTCGCCCTTCAGGTCGTCGAGCGACGACACGCCGTAGCGCTTGGCGATTCGCGCCAACGCCTCTTCCTTCGTGCGGCCCACCACCAACGTGCCCAAACGTGTGCGGCAAATGTCGGCCGGGTTGCGCCCCAGACGTTCGCAGTGTTCGTCGAGCACCGACATGAGGTGGCGCACCTGCGTCGGATTGCCGAACACATTGCAGGCATCGCCGTACTGGGCGACCATGCGCAGCGTCTTTTTCTCGCCACTTCCACCGATCAACACCGGAATGCCCTGCGACTGCACGGGCTTGGGAACGTTGTACGCATCGGTGACCGAGAACCACTTGCCGTCAAACGTTGTCGTGTCGTTGACGAACATGCTCTTGGCAATCTGCAGCGCTTCTTCCAACTTCTCGAAGCGTTGGCCGAACGTGCCGAATTCATAGCCGTATGCGTTGTGTTCCATCTCGAACCAGCCGGCGCCAATGCCCCAAATCGCGCGCCCCTTCGAGATCACGTCGAGACACGTCACCGACTTGGCCAGAAATGCCGGGTTGCGATACGTGACACCACCCACCATGGCGCCCAGGCGCACCTTCGACGTCACCGCGGCCAGCGCCGACAAGATGGTGTAGGTCTCGAACATCGGCTCTTGCGGCTGGCCCAAACCGGGCAGTTGGTAGAAGTGGTCCATCACCCACACCGAGTCGAAACCCGCAGCCTCACCTGCC
>CAZKVD010000205.1:0-1506 GCA_964556145.1 uncultured Bifidobacterium sp.
AGGGTTCCGGACGACGAGCTGCAGGTGCCGGTGCCGTTGCCGTTGAAGATGATGTTCGATGCCGCGCCCGACTGCAGGCGCCACACCTTGTAGCCGGCTAAGTGGTTGAGTCGGTATCCGTAAACACCGTCTGTTGAAAAGCCGTGGTCGTCGGAGGGGAAGTTGGCCGTGTCGTTCAGCGTCATGTCTTCCGACCACGTGAGTGTCGCGTTGCTGCCCGTTCCCGACACCGTGTAGAGGCGCAAAGTACTGACGTATGTCGAACCAACAAGGGTCTGTGCGCCGAGTTTGCCGATTCTGCCGTCGGGGAAGGAAACGAGGTTTCCGACGAGCCATGTTTGTCCGGACGGAAGGTTCTTGCCGGCGGGAACCGTGACCGAGTTGACCCGGCCCGTCGACACGTCGATGCATCGCAGTCCGGTGTTGTCGTCGAGTGCCATGTAGAAGATGCATCCCGACGAGTACACGAGCTGGGTTTGTTCGTTGGTGATCGACATCGGGTTCCCGCTCGAATCACGAACCGTCCACGAGGTTGCCGTCGCGGTGGCCGTGGCACCCGTTGAAATCGAGCTGATTGCAACCCGATAGATCTTGGACAAATCACCGCTGTTGCGGAAATAGACGTAGGTGCCGTCGCTCGTGATGCCACGGGTTCCACCGGTCAAGCCGGACACCGTCACGACTGTCTCCGTGCCCAGGCCGATGAGACGCGCTGCGCGGGGAATCGTGCCCGTGGCGCCGTTCGTCGCGGTGGTGGCTGTCGCGCGGCTCACCGCGTCGTTGCCCGCCGGGTCTTGGATCGCGCCGGCATCGTTGCCGGCTGTCGGGTCGGTGTAGGTGAACGTCACCGTCTGGCCCGAATACACGGTTTCGGTCAGAGTGAGAATGACTGTCGATCCGCTGACCGACACCGAACCGACCGGGTTCGGAATGCCAGCGTTGATCACTGCGAACGCCGATGTGGGTGCGGTCGACGAGTTCAAGGTTTCGCTGTAGGTCAACGTGAGTTGCGTGCCCGCTGCGTTAACAGCCGACGAAACATATGTCGGCGCTGTCGTGTCACGGGTGATCGTGGTGGTTGCCGTCGCCGCGCTGGCAGGTCCGGTGTTGCCTGCGGCGTCGCTGGCTCCGTTGATCGCGAATCTGGGGATGACAGTGCCCTCATTGCACGATGTGATCGTGACGGTGCGGGTTGTGCCCGACGTATCGGTTCCGGGGGCGAACGAGCAGCCGGTCGCGCCGCCGCTGTTCGAGAAGTCGCCCGCAGCGACGCCGGTCACGGCCTCGGAGAACGTGATCGTGTAGGTGAGGGTCGTCGAAGCGGTCGGTGACGAGTCGGCCGAAACGAACGAGTCGACGGTTGGTGCCGTTGTGTCGATGACGATCGCCTTCGCGCCGGCGATGTTGTTCGAGCCGCTGGGCACGGCCGTGGAGGTCATCGCGTTGCCGGCCGTGTCGAGAACGGTGCCGATGGTGAAGCTCGACACAGTGAGATCGGCCGACGTT